>NZ_BAAAPF010000231.1:11036-11648 GCF_039531005.1 Streptomyces synnematoformans | reverse complement strand
GGCGCGGGACCGGGCGCCGGCGGGGGCGTGCGGCTGGACGCGTTCCGGGGGACCCGGGGACGGGGTGCCGGGCCCGGACGGCGCCGCCGACGGCGTGACCCGTACCGTGACGCCGCCGAAGTCGAACAGGGACGCCACCCCGGCCCGTACGGGGGGAGCGAGGACGAGCCCCGCCAGCAGCACCGCGAGCCCGGCGAGCAGCACCCGCCGCCGCGCGCGCACCCAGCGCCGTACCCGCACCCGCCGCCCGGCGACGGGCACCGCCTCCCCGGCAACGCGCGCCATCACCCCGGCGACGACCCGCTCCACGTCCACCGGGCCGCCCGGACCACCGCCCACCGGGCCCCCCGACCCGGCACCGCGGCCACCAGCCGTCCCGGCGGCACCGTCATCCGTCCCGGCGGCACCGCCAACAGCCCCCGCCCCGCCACGGGCCACCCCGGCACCGCCAAGCCCACCGCCGGCAGCCCCGGCACCGCCAGCCCCGGCACCGTCCGACCCAGCACCGGCAGGCCCACCACCAGCAACCCCGCCACCGACCGACCCACCACCGCCAGGCCCACCACCAGCAACCCCGCCACCGACCGACCCACCACCGCCAGGCCCACCACC
>NZ_BAAAPF010000231.1:0-10939 GCF_039531005.1 Streptomyces synnematoformans | reverse complement strand
ACCAGCAACCCCGCCACCGACCGACCCACCACCCGCCGCCCCACCGCCCCAGCCCGGCGTCCGCCCCGGCGCCCGCAGCTCCGCCAGCAGCTCCTCCCGCTCACGCCCCACCGAACCCGCCTCCGTCCCGCTCCTCCGCCGCAGCCGCGGCACCCCCCGGCCCCCGCCGCCAGGTCCAGCGCCAGCGCCGCCGTCCAACTGAAGTCCCGCGCCCCCCGGGCCGCGCCCGTCAGCGGGTCCACGTACTCCGCGAAGCCCGACGCCGCCGCCAGGGCCGGCACCGCCCGCCGCAGCGCGTCCGCCGGCCCGGCCACGCCGTGCCGCCGCAGGCCGCGCTCCACCAGCCAGGCGGTGTTGAACCACGCCGGACCGCGCCAGTACCGGGTGCGGTCGAACGCCGGTCCCGTCAGGTCGTACGAGGCGACCAGCGGCAGCTCGCCGAGCCGGAAGCGCTCGCCCGCCAGGGTGGCCGCCAGCGCCCGGGCCACCGCCGGCGGCAGGCCGGAGGCGAGCAGCGGGGTCAGCCCGGCGACGCCGTACCCGTCGAGCGGCCGGTCCGCGCGCAGGTCGCGGCCGCGGAAGATGCCCGCGCCGGGGTCCCAGAGCCGGGCCACCAGCGCCTCCGTCAGCCGCGCGGCCCGCTCCCGGTGCGCTGCCGGACCGGGGCGGGGGCCGGCCCCGTACGGCGTGGGGCCCGCGGCGGCCAGCTCCGCCGCGATCTCCGCCATCGCCTCCTCCGAGGCGATCAGCAGCGCGTTCACGCACGGGTCCTCGACGGCGAAGCCGTGCCGCGCCGCCGCGTCGGCGTAGCCCGCGTCGCGGTAGTCGGCGGCGAGCCGGACGTAGCGCCCGTAGTCGAGATCCGTCGGCCGGTCGGCCGGGTCGCCGTGGTCGAGGTCGGCCCGGCGGAACGACGCCGCCGCGGCCGGCTCGACCCGGGCCAGCGGGCCGTCCCAGGCCGGGCTGTTGTCCATCCCGGACTCCCAGGGGTGGACGATCGCGGCCAGGCCGGCGCCGCCGAGGTCGCGGTCCGCGGTGAGGTAGCGGTGCCAGGCCAGGAGCCGCGGGTAGATCCGGGGCAGGAAGCCGCTGGGCGCGGAGGCCGCCGGGTCCGCCCGGTGCACCAGCAGCGCCGCGAGCGCGTGCACCGGCGGCTGCACGAGGCCGGAGGTCTCCAGGTGGGCCGGGGCGCCGGCCCGCGTGCCCGCGCCCGTGCTCCCGCCCGCGCGGCCCCCGGCGCCGGAGCCCGTCGAGCGCCAGAAGTCCGGCCCCGGGAAGTACGCGGCGTGCGGCACCGCCGGGTTGAAGACGATGTGGGGGACACGGCCGTCGCCCCACTGGGCGCCCAGCAGCATCTCCAGCTCGCGCTGCGCGCGCCGCGGCGACAGGTGCCGCAGCCCGACGGCGACGAACGCCGAGTCCCAGCTCCACTGGTGCGGGTAGAGGGTGCGCGACGGCACGGTGGCGCTGCCGGTCCAGTTGCCGAGGAGCACCGCCGCGGCGGCCCGCCACGGGTCGTCCGGCCGTACCCGCCCCAGGCTGCCGGCGCCCGCCCGGCCGCCGGGCGACGCGGTCAGCGCGGTCGCGCCCCGCCCCTCCGCGGGCGCCGCCGTCATGCGCCGGCCCTGCGCAGGAAGCCGGGCACGGCGGCGACGGCCGCCGCCGGGTCGCCGGTCAGCCGGCACTCGGCGGCGAGCCAGCCGGAGTAGCCGGCGGCGTGCAGCGCGCCGAGCCAGGCCGGCCAGTCGAGGTGGCCGGCGCCGGGCTGGCAGCGGTTGGAGTCGGAGACCTGCGCGTGGCCGATCCAGGGGGCGTTGTCGAGGATGGCGGCGGCCGGGTCGGCCTCCTCGATGTTCATGTGGTAGCTGTCGATGCCGATCCGCACGCTGTCCAGGCCGGTGGCGCGGATGAGTTCGGTGGCCTGCTCCAGCCGGTTGACCATGTGGTCCTCGTAGCGGTTGAGGGGCTCAAGGAACAGCGTGACGCCTTCGCGGCGCGCGTGCTCGCCCAGCTCGGCCAGCCCGTCGAGCAGCACGGCGCGGTCCCCGGCCGCGTCCCGCGGCGGGGTGAAGGGCGGCAGCCGGCGGGAGAACATCCCGTACGAGGCGGGGGTCTGCGCGCCGACGCCGCCGATCTCGGCGATCACCGACAGCTGGGACTTCAGCTGCACCACCGCGTCGCGGCGCTGCTCGGCGTCGAACGCGCCGAAGAAGTGCAGCATCTCCACGCAGACGGTGGGCATGACGACGCCGTCGGCGAGCGCCCGCTTCAGCTCGGGCAGCCGGGCGGCGAAGCGCAGGTCGCCCCGGGCGCGCAGCTCGATGCCGGCGTAGCCGGCGGCCTGCGCGAACTCCCACTTCTGCTGGAGGGTGTCGCCGGGCAGGAGCTGTTCCTGGGCTGCGAGGGAGAACATGGGGGGCGGGTGGCCTTTCTGCGCGGAGGTGTGCGCGGGGTGTGCGCGGACGTACGGGGCGGCGTGCGGGGCCGGCCGCGGCGGCCTCAGAACTCCAGGACGACCTGCATGGCGTCTTCGGGGCGCTCGTCGAGCAGGGCGTACGCGTCCGCCGCCGCGTCCGCCGGCACCACGTGGCTGACCAGCGGCAGCACCTCGACCCGGCCCTCGGCGACGAGCCGCAGGAACGTCCGCTGCAGCCGCCGCTGGTCCCACCGCCCGGCCAGCTGCGGCGGGACGCCGCCGATCTGGGAGCAGACGAGCTGCACCCGGTTGTGGTGGAACTCGTCGCCGAGCCGCAGCCCGACGGCGTCGCCCTGGTAGAAGCCGGCGGCCACCACCCGGCCGTCGACGACGACGGAGCGCAGCGCCTCGTGCAGCGCCGGGTACGCGCCGCTGAGCTCGATCGCGGCGTCGGCGCCGCGGCCGTCGGTCGCCGCCCGGATCTGCTCGGCGACGGCGTCGGTGCGGGCGTTGAGCGTACGGGCCGCGCCGTGGTCCCGGGCCCGGGCCAGCCGGGCGTCGAGGGCGTCCACGGCGGTGACCGTGCCGCCGTTCAGCGCGGCCAGCCGGGTGGCGAGCAGCCCGATGACGCCCTGGCCGAAGACGGCGACGTCCTCGCCGACGTGCAGCCCGGCGGCCAGGACCGCGTTGTGTGCAATGGCCCCGACCCGGGCGAACGACCCGGCCAGGGGGTCGAGTCCGGCGGGCAGCGTGTGCCCGGTCAGCCGCTCCGCGGGGACGACGCCCTCGCTGCGGTGCCCCCAGATGCCCCAGACCAGGTCGCCGACCGCGGGCAGGCCGGGGGTGCCGGCCAGCTCGGGGGAGACCTCGGCGACCTCGCCGACCTCGGAGTAGCCCCAGCCGGCGACCGGATACGACAGCCCGGCCGCGTCCTCGCGGAACAGCCGGGTGCCGGGGTCCCAGGAGCGGGTCAGATAGGGGTTCGTACCCCGGTAGGCGGTGAGTTCGGTACCCGCGGAGATGCCGGAGTACCGGGTGCGGACCCGCAGGTGGCCGGGGGGTAGCGCGGCGCGCTCGTGCGCGGTGACCTCGACCTGGCGGGGGGCGGTGAACTGGACGACGCGTTCCACGGTGGGTGCTCCGGATGGGCTGATCGGGGGCGCGGCTGTTAACGACTTGCGTCGAACATATCTCAGACTTATGTCTTGTCAACAAGAAAAAGTAGTGCTGAGATGCAGTCTGCCAACGCTTAAGTCGATCCATGGAACAGTCAAAGGATCAGGAACATGCGCATGTGGACCCGGCGGTCGCGGACCTCGGCCCTGCTCGCGGGCACGCTCGCCCTGGGCGTGCTCGCCGGCTGTGCCACCGACGCCTCCGGGCCGGGCAGGCCCGACCGGAAGATCACCGTGTGGTCGGAGGAGAGCCTGACCGACCGCATCGCCCACACCCGGAAGGTCATCGACGGCTTCGAGGACGAGACCGGCATCGAGGTCGAGCTGGTCGGCGTGGACGAGAACCAGCTCCCGCAGCTGATCATGTCGGCCGCCGCGGCCGGCGACCTGCCGGACGTGATCGGCGCCGTGCCGCTCGGCCAGGCCTGGCAGATGTACAGCAACGAGCTGCTGAACACCCGCATCCCCGCCGAGGTCGTCGACCGGCTCGGCGAGGACACCTTCGACGCCAACGGGCTGCGCCTGACCGCCGACGGCGGCACCCGGCTCGGGGTGCCCTCCGACGCCTGGGTGCAGATCGTCGCGTACCGCCGGGACCTGTTCCGCGAGGCCGGGCTGCCCGTCCCCGACGACTACGCGAGCCTGCTGGAGGCCGCCGACAGGCTGGACGCCCGGGGCCGCGACGGGATCTCCGTCGCCACCGACCCCGCGGACGTCTTCACCCAGCAGAGCTTCGAGGACCTCGCCCTGGCCAACGGCTGCGACCTGGTCGACGGCGCCGGCGACATCGCCCTGGACTCCGCGCAGTGCCGCACCGCCTTCGAGACGTACGGCACCCTCGCCCGCGACCACGGGCCGCCCGGGCTGCAGACCGTCGACACCACCCGGGCCACCTACTTCGCCGGCCGGTCCAGCATGATCATCTGGTCCTCGTTCCTGCTGGACGAGCTGGCCGGGCTGCGCGACGACGCCCTGCCGAGCTGCGCCCGGTGCCGGGACGACCCCGGGTTCCTGGCGTCGAACAGCGGCATCGTCACCGCGCTGCAGGGACCCGGCGGCGCCGAGCCCGCCCAGTTCGGCGAGATCACCTCGTGGCTGGCCACCAAGACCGCCGAGACCGAGGCGTCGACCGAGTTCATCGAGTACATGATGAGCGCCGGCTACGAGGACTGGTTCGGCATGGCGCCCGAAGGCAAGATCCCGGTCCGCACCGGCACCCCCGGCGAGCCCGGGCGGTACGTCGACGCCTGGCGCGCCAGCGACATGGGCGTCGACACCCGCAGGTCCATGGAGGAGGTCTTCTCCCCGGAACTGCTCGATCAGCTCGTCGCCGGCGTCGGCGACATGAAGCGGTGGGGCATCGACCAGGGCGAGGGCGCGCTCGTCGGCGCGACCAACGGCGAACTGCCCGTCGCCAAGGCCGTCGGCGCCATGGCCTCGGGGCAGACGAGTGCCGAGGAGGCGGCGCGCGAGGCGTACGAGGAAGTCGACGCGCTGCAGACCTCCCTTGAGTAACCGGCCGGCCCCCGCTCCCCCCGAGGAACGTCACCGAGGAAACCGCACATGACCACGATCGACAGCCGCGGTACGGCGAAGCAGGCCGGCCCGCGCCCGCCCGCCGGCGGCCGGCCGCGCGCCCGCCGCCCCCTGACCGCGAGCCGCCGCGAGAACCGCGCCGGCCTGGCCTTCGTCAGCCCCACCTTCCTGGTGGTGCTGGTCGTCGTGATCGTCCCGATCCTCTGGACGGTCCTGCTGGCCTTCCAGGACGCCAAGCTCGTCGACATCCAGGGCATGGGCCTGTTCGGCAACTGGTCGCTGGATAACTTCACCGACGTCTTCGCCTCGGCGGGCTTCTGGTCCAGCCTCGGCACCACCCTCGTCTACACCGTCGGCGCCACCGCGGGCTCGGTGCTGCTCGGCCTCGTCGCCGCCCTCGCGCTGCGCCGCCCGTTCCGCGGCCGCGGCCTGCTGCGCGGCTCGATGCTCCTGCCGTACGTCGCCCCGGTCGTCGCCGTCACGTTCGTCTGGCAGGTGGCGCTCAGCCCGCAGTACGGCGTCGTCAACGAGTGGGGCCGGGACGTCTTCGGCTGGGACGACCCCGTCGCGTTCCTGTCCACCCGCCAGTACGAGGTGAACCTGCTGGGCTGGCACGTCGACCTCCCGCTCGCCCTGCTCACGGTCATCGCCTTCGAGGTCTGGCGCTACTTCCCCTTCGCCTTCCTCTTCCTCCTCGCCCGGCTGCAGGCCGTGCCGGACACCCTGGAGGAGGCCGCGACGGTGGACGGCGCCACCGTCTCGCAGCGCTTCCGGCACGTGCTGCTGCCGCAGCTCATGCCCGTGATCGCGCTGCTGTGCGTGCTGCGCTTCATCATGACGTTCAACAAGTTCGACGACGTCTACCTGCTCACCGGCGGCGGTGCCGGCACCGACGTCGCGGCCGTCCGCGTCTACGAGTTCCTCACCTCGCGCTTCGACGTGGGCGCCGCCGCGGCCCAGGCGCTGGTCCTCGCGGTCGTGCTGACGGCGCTGCTGGGCGTCTACTTCAGGTTCTTCGCCAAGCGGGTCCAGGAGGAGGCGTGATGACGCGCGCGCGGTTCGAGGAGCGCCTCTTCGGCACGCTCCGCTGGGTCGTGATCGCGTTCCTGGCGCTGATCACCCTGGTCCCCTTCTACTACATGGTCATGCTGTCGCTGAAGCCCATCGACGCGCTGCTGGTGGACCCCGGGTCCATGTGGGTGTCGGCGAAGGACCTCACGGCCGCGACGTACCGGGACGTGCTCAAGTCCACCGACGACGGCGGCCAGGGCTTCCTGAAGCTGATGCTCAACTCGGCGCTGGTGTCGCTGGGCACCGTGGCCCTCACCCTCGCCGCCGCCGTGCCCGGCTCGTACGCCGTCAGCAGGCTGAGGTTCTTCGGCAGCCGCCAGGTCAGCGCGGTGTTCCTGGCCGTCTACCTGTTCCCGGCGACGCTGCTGGCGGTCCCGCTGTTCGTGATGTTCGCACGGCTGGGCCTGTCCGGCAGCCTCGTGGGCCTGGCGATCGTGTACGTGGCGCAGACCGTGCCCGTGTCCATCTACATGCTGAAGAACTACCTCGTCACCATCCCGTACGCCGTCGAGGAGGCGGCGGCGCTCGACGGCTGCAGCAGGCTGCAGACGCTGCGCAGGGTGGTGCTGCCGCTGGCCGCGCCCTCGCTGATGGCCACCGGGCTGTACGTCTTCATGATCGCCTGGAACGAGTTCCTGTTCGCGCTGCTCTTCCTCGCCGCCGACCCGGAGAGCTGGACTGTGTCGCTCGGCCTGGCGCAGCTGTCCAACGGCATCGAGGTGTCCAAGACCGTGCTCATGGCCGGGTCCGTGGTCCTCACCGTCCCCGTGGTACTGCTGTTCTTCGCGGCCGAACGACTGCTCACCGAAGGCCTCACCAGCGGCGCCGACAAGAGCTGACCGGAGAGACGACACATGCGCAACCAGGCCAGCGCGGGACAGCTGCTCCAGCTCATCCGCACCGGCGAGGCCACCACCCGCGCCGAACTGCAGGACGCCACCGGCCTGTCCCGCTCCACCGTCGCGGGCCGGCTCGACGCGCTGACGGCCGCCGGCTGGCTGCGCGGCGCCGCCGGCGTCTCCACCGGCGGCCGGCCGTCCGTGCGGCTGGAGTTCGACACCGCGCACGCCGTCGTCCTCGCCGCCGACCTGCAGACCCGGCACGGCCGCGCGGCCGTGCTCGACCTCGCCGGCCGGCCGCTGGCCGAGCACACCGGCACCCTGCGCGTCGGCGACGGGCCCGAGGCGGTCCTCGACGAGCTGGGCCGCTGGTTCGGCCCGCTGCTGGCGGCGGCCGGGCGGAGCGCGGACGAGGTCTGCGGCGTGGGCATCTCGGTGCCGGGCCCGGTGGACTTCGACACCGGGGTCGTCGTACAGCCGCCGATCATGCCCGGCTGGGACGGCTACCCGATCCAGGACCACATGCGCCGGTCCTTCGCCGAGCACACCGGCGGCGCCGCGGACGTCCCGGTGCTCGTCGACAACGACGCCAACCTCCTGGCGTACGCGGAGCAGCGCGCCGGCTACCCGGACTGCGCCGCCTTCGTGCTCGTCAAGGTCGCCACCGGCATCGGAGCCGGCGTCGTCGTCGACGGCCGCATCTACCGCGGCATCGACGGCGGCGCCGGCGACATCGGGCACGTCCGGCTGCACGACGGGATGGACGCCGTCTGCGCCTGCGGCTCGTACGGCTGCCTGGCCGCCGTCGCCAGCGGGCGCGCGCTGGCCGGCCGGCTGAGCGGGCTGGGCGTGCCCGCGACCTCCGGCTCCGACGTGCGCGACCTGCTGGCCGAGGGGCAGCCGGACGCGGTGCGGCTCGCCCGCGAGGCCGGGATGCGGGTGGGCGAGGTGCTGGCCACGGCCGTCACGCTGCTCAACCCGGGGGTGCTCGTGATCGTCGGCGATCTCGCGGGCACGCCCTTCCTCACCGGCGTACGGGAGTTGCTCTACCAGCGCGCGATGCCGCGCACCACCGCGCACCTGCAGGTCGTCACCTCCCGCCTGGGCGACGGCGCGGGGCTCGCGGGCGCGGCGGCGCTGGTGGTGGAGCACCTGTACGCGCCCGGCCGCGCGGACCAGCGGCTGGCGGCCCGTACCCGGAACGGGACCCGGTGACCGGCGGCGCACCGGCGCCGGCACCCCCGGTGCGGGTCGGGCTCGTCGGCGCCGGCCCCTGGGCCCGCGCCACGCACGCCCGGATGCTCGCCGCCGGGCCCGAGACCGAGCTGACCGCCGTCTGGGCCCGCCGCCCCGGGGCCGCCGCCGAGGTGGCCGCGCCGTACGGCGCCGCGGTCGCCGGCTCCTTCGCGGAGCTGCTCGACGGCTGCGAGGCCGTCGACTTCGCCGTACCGCCGGCCGTCCAGGCCGAGCTGGCCGTACGCGCCGCCGCCGCGGGCCGGGCCCTGCTGCTGGAGAAGCCGCTCGGCCCCGACCCGGGCGCCGCCCGCGCCGTCGCCGACGCGGTCGCCCGGCACGGCGTGGTCTCGCAGCTCGTGCTCACCAAGCGGTACCACCCGGCCACCCGCGACTTCCTGCGCCGCGCCGCCGCCGCCGACGTCACCGGCGCCCGCTCCTGCTATCTGCACGGCGCCTTCCTCGGCGGCGAGTTCGCCACCGGCTGGCGGCTGGCGCACGGGGCGCTCCTCGACCTCGGCCCGCACCTGCTCGACCTCCTCGACGCCGCCGTCGGCCCCGTCGCCGCCGTCCGCGGCACCGGCGACCCGCGCCGCTGGATCGAGCTGACCTGCGAGCACGAGAACGGCGCCGTCAGCCAGGCGTCGCTGTCCGGCAGCGTCCGGCTGCCCGCCGCCCGCACCCGCGTCGAGCTGTTCGGCCCCGCGGGCGAACTCGTCTACGACACCGCCGGACTCGACCACGAGGAGTGCTGGCCCGTGCTGCGCCGCGAGTTCGCCGCCGCCGTCCGCGCCGGCCGCCCCGGCGCCCTCGACGCCCGCCGCGGCCTGCGGCTGCAGGAGTTGCTGCACCGGGCCCTGGCCGGCTGAGCAACGCCCGCGACCGGTGCGTTCACGCCACGTCGCGCGTCCGGGGACCGGTCCCCGCACGCGCGCGGGACACTGCGGGGGTACGCATCCCCCGACGAGCGCCCGGAGGCCGGCGATGACCCTGCGAGAGAGCCTGGCGCGCGGCGCCGCGCCGTCGCCGCCCGGCACCCTGCACGCCCGCAGCGTCGCCGGCGGCATCCGGGTGGCGCCCGCCGCCGCTCGGGTCGTGCGCTTCGGGCGCGACAAGGACGAGGTCGACCTGTGCGTCGGCGAGGACGACCTGCGCGTCAGCCGCCGCCACGGCGAGCTGGCGTACCGGCGCAGCACGTGGTGGCTGCGCAACACCGGGCAGCAGCTCGTCCGGCTGCCGCGCGGCCGGCTCATGCACCTGAGCACCGAGCCGATCCCCCTCGCCCCCGGCTACACCCCGCTGTTCGTCAAGGGCTCCGGCCACCGCGAGCACCTCGTCGAGCTGTACGTCGCCGACGACGGCGAGGACGGCCGGGTGCCGCGGCACCGCGCCGAGACGCTGCCGCCGAAGCGCTGGCCGCTCAGCGACGAGGAGCGGCTGTTCCTCGTCGTCCTCGGGCAGCAGTACCTGCAGTACGAGTCGGAGCCGCGCCCGCTGTCGTACCGGCAGGCGGCCGAGCGGCTGGCGTACCTGCCCGGCGGCGGGGCGTGGACCAAGCGCGTCGTCGAGCACCGGATCGAGAACGTCCGCCACCGGCTGGCGCGCGGCGGCTTCCCGTACCAGGTGGTCCGGGGCGACGACGGGAGCGGACCGTCCGACAACGACCTGAAGCACAACCTGCTGCGCGGACTGGTGGAGTCCACCACACTCGTGCCCCCGGACCTCGAACTCCTGGACGACGATTTCCCGAGCTGAGGGCTGTTCTCCGGGCTTCGGCGCCGCTGCGGCGTGGAAGTCGTGAAGAGGTCGTGTCTCCGTTACGTGTACCCGATAAGTTTCGCCCTGCAGACGGGCGAAGGGAGTCGCGGTGCGCGTGGGTCAGCTGGTCGGCGACCGCTACCGGCTCGAAGAGCTGATCGGCGACGAGGGCCGCGGCGAGGTGTGGCTCGCCGAGGACGGCCAGCTGGGCCGCAGGGTCGTGCTCAAACGCGGCGGCGGCACCGGCGACCGCTCCCGGCTCCTCGGCGTGGCCCGGGCCCAGGCCAAGGCCACCCACCCGCACGTGGTCACGCTCTACGGCGTGGAGTTCGTCGACTCCGGCCCGGACTCGGGCTGCTGGCTGGTCATGGAGCACGTCACCGGCGGCAGCCTGGACAGGCAGTCCCCGATGGCGCCCGAGCAGGCCGCCCGGATCGGCGCGCAGATCGCGCGGGCGCTGGAGGCGCTGCACGCCAACGGCGTGGTGCACTGCGACGTCAAGCCCGCCAACGTCGTCATCACCGACGACGGCACACCCAAGCTCACCGACTTCGACTCCGCCCAGCGCACCGGCAGCAGCGAGACCATCTCGCCGGACCGCCCGCTGAGCTACACCCCCGACTACGCCGCCCCCGAGGTGGTCAACGGCTCGCCCGTGCCGCGCTCGGACGTGTACTCCCTCGCGGCGATGCTCTACAAGGCCGTCACCGGCGTGCCCCACGACGAGGGGGACGGCGACGGCCGGGAGGACGACGCCACCCTGCGCGGGTGGAAGGTCAGCCACGGCGTGCTGCGCCGCGAGCGCGACACCGGGCCGCTCGCCGCGGAGCTGGGCGTGCTGCTCCGCCGCCGGCCCGACCAGCGGCCCGACGCCGCCGGCGCCCGCCGGCTGCTGGAGGAGGCCGCCGGGC
>NZ_BAAAPF010000230.1:0-11788 GCF_039531005.1 Streptomyces synnematoformans | reverse complement strand
CGACGCCGCCGATGCCGCCGCGGCCGGGGCCGCCGTGCTGGTGCGGCGGGTCCTGGCCGAGGTCGGCCCGTCCTACCGGCTCCTGGGAGAGGCGCCGCTGATCGACGCGCTGGTGCGGCGGCTGCCCGGGCTGGAACCCGTCCACCGCTTCTTCTGGATGGAGACCACGTCCCTCTCCGGGGCCGCCACCGCGAGCGTGCGGTGGCTGGACGCCCGGGAGGAGAAGGAGGCGGCACCGCTGTTCGACCGCTTCTTCCCCGACTCGTACATGCAGCCCGGCCGTGCGGGCATGCGCCGCTGGGCCGGGATCACCGGCGACGTGCCCGGCGCCCCCGCGGCGCAGCCGCTGGCGGTGGCGGGGGACGGGTGGCCCGCGGCCGGGTGCGGGTTCATGGGCGGCGTGGTCACCCACCCCGCCGCCCGCGGACGCGGCCTGGCGCGGGCCGTGTGCGGCTTCGTCCTGGACGCCCTCGTCCACCGCCACGGGCGCGCCGCGCTCATGGTGCTCACCGGCAACGCGCCGGCCGTCGCCGCGTACGAACGCCTCGGCATGACCAAGCACCTCTACGGGGCGGCGCAGCCGCCGGCCCGGTGAGACCGGGACACGCCACCGGCCGGGTCACCGGCCGGAGCCGCCGGAGCGGTGCGCCGCCAGGGCGGTGAGCAGCACCAGAACCGCGGCCAGCGGTGCCAGCGGACCCGCGCCCAGACCCGCCAGCGCGACACCGCCGAGGACCCCGGAGAGCGAGATCGCCAGATACAGCGCCGACTGGTAGAGGGAGGTGACGACGGACCGCGCGGCCGGCGCCAGCGCGATGATCTCCTGTTGCTGCGGCGTGGTGAGGGAGAAGGACAGGAACCCGACCACGACGATCGCGGGGAAGGCGGCCGCCACGCTGCCCCGCAGCAGCGGGACCGCCAGCAGCGCCGCGGCCAGCAGCGAGGTCGCGGCCACGATCACCCGGGTCGCGCCGAGCCGGTCGGCCAGCGTGCCGGCGACCAGGTTGCCCGCGGTGCCCGCGACCCCGAACACCAGCAGGAAGACCGCGAGCAGCCCGCTGTCGCCGCCGGTGGCGGGCTCGTAGACGGCGCTGAGGTACGTGTACGGGACGTAGACCCCGGTGAACGCGAGGAGCGTTCTGCCCAGCGCGGCGAGCACCCGCCGGTCGGTCAGCGGCGCCAGCCGGACCCGCAGCCCCGCGCCGCCGCCGCCGGGCAGCGCCGGCAGCCGGACGGCGACGACGGCGGCCGCGGCCACTCCGGCGAGCACGAGGAACCACAGCGTCGAGCGCCAGCCGAAGGCGCCGCCGATGACCGTGCCGATCGGCGTACCCAGCACGAGCGAGGACGTCAGCCCGAGCATCACCACGGCGATCGCCCTGCCGTGGTGGCGCCGGCCGGCGAGCGTGGCGGCCGTCGCGGTGGCGCTCGCCGTGTAGAGCGCGGCGCCCATGGCGGCGACGGCGCGGGCGGCGAGGACGAGGGGGTAGCTCGGCGCGACGGCGGTCAGCACGTTGCCCGCGGTCAGCACGGCCAGCGCGACGACGAGGGCCGTACGCCGGGACCAGCCGGCGGTGAGCACGCCGAGCACCGGCGCGCTCACGGCGTACGCCAGCGAGAAGACCGTCACCAGCTGCCCGGCCGCGGCGACGCTCACCCCGAGCGAGTCCGCGATGTCCGGCAGCACGCCGGCGATGACGAAGGCGTCGGTGCCGACGGCGAACGTGCCGAAGGCGAGGACCGCGGCGTGCGAGCGCCAGTGCGGGGAGGCGCCGGGCTCGGGGGCGGCATCGGAGGGCGTGGCCGGCGGGGTGGTGCGGGGCGGGCGGGACAAGGCTGCTCCTCGATTCTGTACCGATCGGTTCCGTTTTGTGGACGGTACCGACCAGTTCCGTATCGCGTCAATCCCGGGTTACCATCGCCGCATGCCCACACGAGCCCGCGAGCGCCTGATCGAGGCGGCCGGCGACCTCTTCTTCGCGGAGGGGATCCACGCCGTCGGCGTGGAGCGGCTGCTGCGCGAGTCCGGCGTCGGCAGAGCGTCGTTCTACCGCCACTTCGCGAGCAAGGACGAGCTGGTCGCGACCATGCTGCGCAGCTACGACGAGGAACTCCGGGGCTGGCTGCGCCGGGTCGTCGCGGACGCCGGCGGCGACCCGCTGGCGATGTTCGACGGGCTCGCCGACCGGATGGCGGCGTCCGGCTTCCGCGGCTGCGCGTCGATCAACACCATGGTCGAGATCGCGGACCCGGACGACCCCGCGCGCAAGGTCGCCGTCGAGCACAAGGAGGCCATGCTCCGGGAGCTGCGCCAGCTCCTCGATGCACCGTACGACGCGGATCTGCCCGAGCAGTTGCTGCTGCTGTTCGACGGTGCGCTCGTCAGCTCCCTGCGGGAGCGCAGCCCGGCACCGGCGCGACGGGCCCGGAAGATAGCCCAGGCCCTGCTAGCCCCGTAAACCGCCCACGCGGCCCCTAAGCTCGGCGTGTCTCGAACCGGGTCGCGCGGATGGGCTTCCGCGGGTGCTCGTGGCAGGATCTGCCCGTATGGAGTTCTCCGAGGTGGTTCGCCGTCGGCGCATGATCCGGCACTACGCGGACAGGCCGCTGGCCCCGGAGGTGGTGGAGCGGATCCTGGCCTCCGCCCTGAGATCACCATCGGCCGGCTTCTCCCAGGGTTGGGCATTCCTCGCCCTGACCGACCCCGCCGACCGCGCCCGCTTCTGGCCGTTCGTGCCCACCCGCGTCGAGAAGACGCCGACCATGCAGGACGCGCCCCTGGTCGTGGTGCCCATGGCCCACAAGGCGGCGTACCTCGAACGCTACGCCGAGCCCGACAAGGGCTGGGAGGACCGCGCGGAAGCCCGTTGGCCCGCTCCGTACTGGCACATCGACACGGGGATGGCCGCCCTGCTCATGCTGCTGACCGCCGTCGACGAGGGCCTCGGCGCGTGCTTCTTCGGCATCATGCCCGAGCATCTGAAGCCCTTCCGTGCGGAGTTCGGGATTCCCGACGAGTACGCCCCCATCGGCGGGATCACCGTGGGATACCGCGCTGACGACGTGCCCCTGCAGGGCCCGCGCATCGAAGAGCGCCGACGCAGCGCGGATGAAGTCATCCACCGCGGGCACTGGGGCCGGCATTCCTGAGCGTGCCCGTCGTGTCGCGTACCGGTGACCCACTCTCCGAGCCAGACCCACGCGGCCCGGCCCTTGCGCGTCGGCGGGCGCCCGTCCAGGGGTCCCGCGTGAACGCCTCCGTGACGAACTCGCGGTAATACCGGCCGCAAAATCGGGCAAACCGCCCTGACGGGCCGACTTTTGCGCATCGCCGCACACCCAGTCGGCTTCGAGGCCCGCCGGGGCCCTTCCGGCGACGGGGGCGGTCCGGCCCGGCGGTCCGCCGTCCGGGGCCGACGCTCCCGCCCCCGGCCGGGGACCCCGCGATCAGGGTGAGCCCGAACCCGGCGACCGGCCCCCGTCACCTGGTCACGTCGGCGCCCGGGCCGCGGCCCGGCACCGGGCCGCGGCCCCCCATCGCCTGGGCCTTGGCGCACGTCGCAGTCGCGGTCGCGCAGGCAGGCGGGTTCCTGCGCCCCGTGCTCCGCCATGACGTCGTCGAAGGAGCCGTTCCCAGTGCTCGGGCAATTGGCTGTAAGCGGAGGACGCGCTTGACCGCCACCGCGACGCCTGCAAAGCTTGATATCGATCAAATCTCGTCAACTACGGTAAATAGTGAAGGGATTGATGTCATGTCACGATATGCGAAGGCTCTAGGGTCTTTCGCCACCGTCGCCGTCATGGCCATCGGAGGGCTCGCGGTCGCGCCGGCCGCGCAGGCAGCCCCGGCCGCGCAGACTCAGGCCGCGTCGGCTGCCAGTGGCTGGGAGTACTGGGGCTACTACTACGACTTCGACACGTGCATGGAGTCGGGTGCGGCCTACGCCAGGGCTTTTGGGGCCGACGGGTACAGGTGCACGAGCGAAATCCATCCTGGCTACTGGACCTACAACCTCTACCTGCTGTTCTGACCATCCGACTGCCTCGCTGACCCCTTCCCGCCTTGCGGTTCGTGGGTGCGAGCGATGGGCTGGTCGAGGTTGGTGACACCGACGGAACCCCGGTCGTTCAGTTGGCGATCAGCCGTCAACACCGGGACGTAGGAGTCCGGTCGGTCTGCTACCGAGGCGTGCTCGACCTGCCGCACGAGGTGGTCGAGCGCGCCTCCTGGCATACCCGCGCGTGAATCACGATGAGCCGACCCGAGCGCCGGGTGCGGCGTCACGCAGCACCCGGCCCGAGGCGTCGTCCTGCCACCGCACCCAGAACACCGCCCGCCCCCGCTCCTCGGCCTGCCGGGCGGCCTGGGCGGCAAGGGTCGTCTTGCCCAGCCCGCCCGTCCCGCACACCACGACGAGTCCGCCGCCGTCCCGACCGGCCATCAGCTGCTGGATGTCGGCGAGTTGGCCGTCGCGGCCGCGGACAGGGGCCGGGACGGCGGGAGCGCGGTAGGAGGCGTGGGCGGCGGCCTCCCGCACCCAACGCCCACCCGCCTCACCGTCGCCCGCGGCGGGTGGCAGGGCGGGAGCGGGAGAGCGCAGGGTAAGCAGCGAGACGGCGAGACCGAGCAGGCCGACAGCCCCGCCGATCACACCGGAGAGCTGGTCCGCCGTCTCCAGCCCGACCCGTACGACCGCCCACGCAACCCCACCCGCCGCAAGGCCGCACACCGGCGCCCACAGCAACCGGGCCAGCAACCACCGGCCCCGCCCCACATGCCTACGCACGCCCGCAGCGCTCTCCACCGTCACCCATCCCCGTACGCCAAGAATGCCGCTCCGCCGTAGATCAGCAAGCACGACTGAGGGCTTCGGTACGTAGCCGTGACAGCACCACCCGCTCCGCCGAGGCGTGTGCCCATCCCGCACGCCAGCACCGCGACCGGCGGCGGGCACGGGTCGGCCCCGGCCGGCGGCGCGATGCCGCAGGTTCCGGGGCCGTGTTGGGGGTGGGGCGTCGGGTCAGGCGGTAGGGAACTCGTCCGCCTTGACCGCTGCCACGAAGGACCGCCAGGCGTCGCCGGTGAAGACGAGGGCGGGGCCGTGGGGGTCCTTGGAGTCGCGTACGGGGACGGTGCGGTGGCCGTCAGCCACCTCGACGCAGCTGCCGTTGTTCCCCCCGCTGTAGCTGGACTTACGCCACGACGTCAGTGTCGACGCCACGGCGATGACGTTGTCACGCATTCCGGAACTCCTCTGCTGCCGCCCGTAGGAGAGCGATGGACTCAAGGGGAGGCAGTGCGTCCCCCAGCGCGAGAGTGTAGGACGTGACGCACGCCGCAACCCGCGCCGGATCATCCAGCAACTGCCCCACGTGCACTCCCTCAACGTATGCCACCGGCGCCATGGCGTCGAACGACATAAGGCTCAGCATTCCCTCCATCAGCGCGTGCGCTCCCGAGGTGTAGGGGATCGCATGCAGTCGGATGCGGCCGGTTTCCGCCAGCCCGAGGATGTGCTCCAACTGGTCAGCCATGACCTCGCGGCCACCGACCACCCGTCGGATGACGGCCTCGTCAAGGACTGTCCACACGGTCGGAGACCGCGGATCGTCGAGGAGTCGGGCCCGTTCGATCCGGTTGACCACTCGCCTGTCAAGTTCGTCCATCGTGTGATTGGGCTGCGCGGCCCGGAAAAGGGCACGTGCGTAGTCGGGCGTCTGGAGCAGGCCGGGTACGGCTAGGGCAGCGAACTCCTTGATGACGACAGCCAGTTGCTCCAGCTCCGCCGCCTCCGAGAAGTGGTCGGCGTACCGCCCCTCCAGGTTCACCAACCAGCGCGCGAAGAACCCATCCGTGCTCAGCGCCTTGTCGATCCGCTGGGCGTCCTCCATCCTCGGCAGCCGCCGCCCCGCCTCGAAGTGGCTGATCAGCGTGGGAGAACACACCACCACCTCAGCCAGCGCATCCTGCGTCATGCCCTTCGCCAGCCGCCGGAGCCGCAGCTCCTCGCCGTACTTCTGCCGCGGGGTCTTGTACGTCTCCATGGCGCCTCCTACTTGAATGACGAGCCGTCAGCCGAACACCCCTGGTGCAACGTAGTGGCACCCGGTCACGCTTTTTGCACGGAAAGCAATGATTCGACAGAAAGAGCGAATTCATGGGTGAGGAAGGCCGGTGCAGGGAACGCCTGCGATTCGCCGTGCATGTACGCAACAGCGGTCGGCGGCGCGCCTGCCGGGAACGGATGCGCTCATGATCCGCCAGCGGGGCGCGGTCATTGCCGGTGCCGCCCGCGCCGGTCACGACCTTCGCGCGGTACGCGCGGGCGCCCCATGCAGCCGTCGACGGGCCTCCGTCGTGCTGCCCGGCGCCTCCACGGCAACGCCCCGGTGTGCTCGGGAGATCATCCGGGCCTGGCTGGTCGCCTGGCAGGTCCCGGCCGAGCAGACGTACGACAGCCTGGTGGTCCTCGGCGAGCTGACGACCAACGCGCTGCTGCACACCGACAGTTCCCAGATCGCCGTGTCCGTGCAGCTCACCGGCCGGGAGCTGCGGCGGCTGACGGTCCGGGTGGTCGACCAGGGGCCGTCCGCGGCGGGCTGGGCCGACCGGCGGGATGGCCCCGGTGGCGACGGCCCCGGTGACGACGGGGCCGTGTCCGGCCGCGGGTTGGCCGTGGTCGACGCGCTCGCGGACCGGTGGGGTACGGCTCGGCGGCTCGCCGGGACCAGCGTGTGGGCGCAGTTGGCCGTGCCCGCGTCCCGCTCCCACCGCGAGGGGGACCCGTGGTGATCACGGTCGACCGGCCCGTCGCCGTGCGGCTCGTGAGCTTCGGCTACGCGCACGGGCGGCCCGTCCCCGACGCGCACATCGTCCTCGACCTGCGCGCCCACTTCGGCGACTCCCCCGCGCCCTACGGCCTCACCGAACCGGAAAGCCTCGTCGCGGAGACAGACGGGCTGCCCGAGCTGGTCGAAGGCGTCATCCCCGTGCTGGCGGCCTTCCGCAGCGGGTGCGGGGCCGCGGCGGGCGACGCGCCCGTCACCGTGGCGGTGGGGTGTGCCGACGGACGGCTGGCCGCGGGCGTCGCGTCCGTGGTCCGGCGGCGTACGGACAGCCGCCTCGTCCGCGTCACCGTGGAACACCGTGGGCCCGATGCCTGGCAGGGGCAGGAACCACAGGCGTGACCCCGGCCCGGCTGCGGCGGCGGCTGCCCGGCGTCATGCGTCCGCCGGCCACCGGCCACCGGCCGGGCGGACAGCGCGTTCCAGCGGCTCACCCCCGCGCCGCCAGCACCGCCGCGAGCCCTTCCCGCAGGTCCTCGACGAAATACCCGGGAACCTCCAGCGACGGGAAGTGCCCCCCGCGTGCGGGGGTCGACCAGCGGACGATCTGCCGGTAGCGCTCCTGCGCCCACGGGCGCGGGGTCTTCTCGCTGTCGGCGGGGTACATGGTGAGGGCCGACGGGACGTCGACCCGGAGTTCGGGATCGAGCGAGTCGTGGCTTTCGTAGTAGATACGGGACGCCGACGCCCCGGTCCGGGTCAGCCAGTACAGCGTGACGTTGTCGAGAACGCGGTCTTTGGAGATCGTCTCGAACGGGCTGTCCTCGGTGTCCGACCACTCGGCGAACTTGTCGAGGAGCCAGGCCAGAAGCCCGACCGGCGAGTCGACAAGCGCGTAGCCGACGGTCTGCGGGCGGGTCGCCATCTGCTTCGCGTACGCCCCGTGCCGGCGCCAGAAGCCGCGGGCCTCCTCGGCCCACCGGCGCTCGACCGCCGTCAGCCCGTCCGTGGTCAGCCCGGGCGGCGCCGCCGCGAACGTAGAGTGGATGCCGAGGACGTGGGCCGGGAACCTGCCGCCGAGGACCGTGGTGATGTTCCCTCCCCAGTCGCCGCCGTGGGCCAGGAACGTGCCGTAGCCGAGCCTGTCCATCAGCTCCACCCAGGCGGCGGCGATCTTCTCGGTGCCCCATCCGGTGGCGGCCGGCCTGTCGCTGTAGCCGAAGCCCGGCAGCGACGGGACCACGACGTGGAACGCGGGCGCGTCCGCGTCGTCCGGATCGGCCAGTTCGTCCACGAGGTCGGCGAACCTGGCGATGCTGTCCGGCCAGCCGTGCGTCATGAGCAGCGGGGTGGCGTCCGCGCGCGCCGAGCGGCGGTGCAGGAAGTGGATTCCCAGGCCGTCGATGACCGTACGGAACTGGCCGATGCGGTTGAGGAGCGCTTCGAACGACCGCCAGTCGTACCCGGTGCGCCAGTGGTCCACGACGTCGACGAGGTCGGCGAGCGGCACACCCTGTGCCCAGCGGCCGGGGCCGGGCGCGGCGCCGTGGACCGTCTCGGCCTCCGGCAGCCGGGCCGCGGCCAGCCGCGCGCGCAGGTCGTCGAGGTCGGCGTCGGATGCGTGGGCTTCGAATGCCTGCACGTCGCTGGCGGGGCGGGGCATGGGCTCTCCTGACCAGTAGGGAACCGTCTATGACGGTTCCAGCATGGCACGGCACCGCACGGCCCGCAACCAGCTATGCTGGTTCCATGCGTGCCGACTTCCCTGAATTCCGCCTCGGCAGCGTGCTGGCGACCAGCTTCACGGCGACCCTGACGGAGCGCCGCGGCACCCCCGTGGAGCGCATCCCCACCCCGCAACGGCTCGTCGACTGGCTGACGGTCAGCGGCCTCGCCGTGGACTCCTGCACCCCCGCGCAGTTCGCCCTCGCCCGGGAGCTGAGGGAGTCGATCCACCTCGCCGCGACCGCGGCCGCGGTCCGGGAGGCGCCGCCCGAGGCCGCCGTCCAGGTCATCAACGACCGCAGCGCCGCGGGCCGGGCCGCCGCGGTCCTGACGCCCGAGGGGAGGCGGCGGTGGCGGCTCGGTCCGGGCTCCGGGGTGGAGGACGCCCTCGGCGTGATCGCCGCCGACGCGATCGGCGTCATCTCGGGCGAACGGGACGGAAGGCTGGCCCTGTGCGCCTCACCGACCTGCCGGGCCGCCTTCTTCGACACCAGCCGGAGCCGCACCCGCAGATGGTGCGAGATGAACACGTGCGGGAACCGGGAGAAGAAGGCGCGGTTCCACGCCAACCAGCGCAGACAGCACAGCTAGCACGGGCACGCTCAGTCGCGCTTGCAGATCTGGTCCAGCAGGTTCGCCGTCGCCCGCTGGATCACCGGGTTCACGTGGTCCGGCCGGTCCAGCGCCGGGGACCACGCGAACGTGCCCGCCGCGAACACCAGCCCGCCCGCCGGCGTCTCGTACAGCGACGTCTCCTGGTACCGCCGCATCCCGCGGCCGTCCTCGTACGGCGAGTGGGCCAGCAGCCGGCGCTCCGTGTGCTTCGGGAGCGGCGCGCGCGGGAAGTAGCGGTCCGCCTCGCCCGCGACCAGGCCCGGCAGCTCGTCGCCCTCGCGGGCGCCCGTGGCCTCCCACAGCCAGTGGTCGGCGTTCCGTACGACCAGCGGCCGCGGCTCCGGCACCCGGCCCACGTACTGCACGCCCAGCAGCTCCTGCTCCGGCGCGCCCTGTTCGCGCCAGAGCGCCGGGCGGCCGGGGCCTTGGCGCTTGGCGCAGTGCAGCAGCCGGTCGGGCTCGCCGGCCGCGGAGGGGGCGAGGCCGATCTGCCAGTACATGGTGTTGGCGGAGAGGAACACCAGCGACGTGCCCGCGTCCCGGGCCCGCTCGGCGGACCGGCGCATCGGCACCGACCAGTACTCGTCGTGGCCGGGGAAGACGATGCCGCGGTAGCGCGTGGGGTCGACCCGGCCGGCGTGCAGGTCGCGGGCGTCCGCGTACGCCAGGTCGTAGCCGTAGCGCTCGGCCCAGCGGATGAAGTCGTAGGCGTGGCCGGCGTGCAGCGGCAGGCCGGCGCCCGCGTAGGGGCGGTCGAAGGAGACGGTGGTGGCGGCCTCCGGCTCGCCGAGGAGGCGGCCGTCGTCGTCCCAGGCGTGGTAGAGGCTGGCGCCGGTGCGGCCGTCCTCGGGATAGAGGTTGTACGCCTGCCAGGTGACGTCCGGGAGCAGCAGGAGCAGGTCGGCGGGGTCGGTGGAGCGGACGGTGAACGGCGCGTGGGAGCGGTGGCCGTCGGCGGTGGTGAGCACCGCGACGTACGCGCCCGGGGAGAAGTACGACGGGATGTGCAGCCGCCACGACAGCCACCAGTGGTGGCAGGAGACGGTGCGCCCGGCGGCGAGCGGCACCGGCTGCACGATGCCGGCGAGCCGCGGGCTGCCGGTCACCTTCGCGGCGCCGTCGCCGGCGTAGTGGCCGATGCGGTAGACGTCGACGCCGAACTCCTGCGGCGGGTCGACGGACACGCGGAGGTCGACGGAATCGCCCGGCGCGACGCACGAGGGCGCGGCGAAGCCCTTGATCTGCTGGAGTACGTCGTTGGCGAGGTGGACCCCGCCGTCGCCGGTGGTGGCGGCGTCCACGTACCAGGGGACGAGGCGGCCGTCCTCGAAGGACTCCTCCCCGGCGTGCAGCCACGGCAGCGGGCCCGCCGCGAACGGGTCGGAGACGGCGTGCGCGAGCGCACCGGACTCCCAGCGGCGGATGCTGTCGTGGACCACGGGCCTCCCTCCCTCGCGCCCGCGCGGGTCGGTGCGTTCCAGGACATCACACAACGCAATCGGTCCTTCACGGAACACCGACGTTCGTTCGACAAGACGCCCGGACGAGGCGATCGGTTCCGGTTCCGGGACATCCGGGAAGGTCCGGGGGCCCCGGCGGGGCGTCCCGGAGGGCGTCTGGAGGGCCGGGGGGGGGCCGGGCATCCGGGCGTCCGGGGGCGTCAGACCAGCAGCACCGGCTTCTCCGGGCGTACCCCCGCGGCCGTCAGCCAGGAGCGCAGCGGGGTGTCGTCGCGGGTCTCGACCAGGGTGCGGACCGCCGCCGCGGGGCTGCCGCCGCGCCGGGTGCGCAGCACGGGGCCGTCCAGCCAGTCGAGCCCGGGGGCGGCGCCGGCGGTGTCGACGGCGGCGCAGCAGACCATCGCCAGGACGTGGTCCACGAGCAGCTCGCGGCCCGTACGCGGCGGGTGCAGCGGCGCCCCGGCCCCCGCCGCCCCGGCGTCCCCGGCGGCCGGGTGCGGAGACGGCGGCGGGTGCAGGTGCGGGTACTGCTGCCGGTGCTGCTCGTGCTGCTGCTGTTGCGCGCGGGCGAGGGCGGCGCCGATCCGGTCGACCTCGTCGGGGCCCGCGGTGAGCCGGTCCACGACGCGGGCGAGGGTGCCGCGGTCGGGGCGGCCGGCGGGCTCGGGGGAGTCTTCGAGGCGGTCGAGCACGGCGTGCAGCCGGGCGGCCTCCAGCCGCCACTTGCGGTCCACGACCTCGTCCGGGTACTGCTCCCAGCTCACCCCCGCGAACCCGGCCGCCGGCTCCCCGCCGACCACGGCGCCGACCGCCGCGCCGCCCGGGCCGCTGAACAGCTCCGCGGCGAGCAGCGAGGCCGCCTCGTCGACCATGCCGGGCTCCTCCAGCAGGTCGCAGGCGGGGCGCTCGCCGAGCCGGGAGGCGAAACCCTCGGCCAGGCGGTCGCGCCGGGACAGCTCGGTGAGGGCGGCGACGACGCCGGCGTTGAGCCGGGCGGGCCAGCGGCCCATGCGCCAGGCGGGCAGCGCCACACGGGTCAGCAGCCGGTCCCAGCCGGCATACGCGAGCCCCACCTGCTCCTGCGCGACGATCCGCAGACCGTAGTCCACGGCCTGGGCGCGCTCGGCCGCCGCGGCGGCGACGGCGCGCTCCATCTCGACCGGGTGCTCGCCGCAGGCGCGCAGCAGCAGCCGCGCGACGCC
>NZ_BAAAPF010000229.1:0-11815 GCF_039531005.1 Streptomyces synnematoformans | reverse complement strand
GACCGCTGTCAGCGCGGGCGGCCCGGGCGCGGACCGCCCGGGACGCGCTGGCAGCCGCGGCGGCGGCGGTGGCGGCGGCGCGGACGCTGCAGGGGCTGGCGTCGCTGGTGGACCAGGCGTGCACCAACGGCGCCGCGAGCCGCCTCCGCGTCGTCCTCGACGACGCGCGCGAGCCCGGCGCGCGGCTGCCGGCGCCGGTGGAGCTGGCCGCGTACCGCATCGTGCAGGAGTCGCTGACGAACGCGCTCAAGCACGCCGCGCCCGGCGAGGTACGGGTCCGGCTGGCCGGGCCCGAGCCGCTGACGGTGACGGTGACCAGCCCGCTCGGCGACGGGCGGCCGGGCGCGGCGGCCGGGGAGGCAGGGGAGCCGCGCGCGCCGGGCTCGGGCGCGGGGCTGATCGGGATGGCGGAGCGCGTGGCCCTGCTCGGCGGCTCGTTCACCGCGGGCCCGGAGGCCGGCGGCGCCGAGCACGCCGGGGAGCGCGCGGCGTACGACGGCAAGCACTGGACCGTACGGGCCGGGCTGCCCACCGACGAGAACACCACCGCAGCACCACGGAGGACCCATGGCTGACGCCGACCCGCCCGTCCGGATCCTCGTCGCCGAGGACCAGCAGGCCGTACGCGCCGGGCTCGTCCTCATCCTGCGCTCCGCCGCCGGCCTGGAGGTCGTCGGCGAGGCCGCGGACGGCGAGGAGGCCGTGCGGCTCGCCCGCGAACTGCGGCCGGACGTGGTGCTGATGGACGTGCAGATGCCCAAGCTGGACGGGGTGGCGGCGACCCGGCTGATCAGCGCGGAGGAACTGGCGGACGTGCTGGTGCTGACGACGTTCGACCTCGACGAGTACGTCTTCGGCGCCCTGCGCGCCGGCGCCGCCGGCTTCCTGCTGAAGAACACCGAGGCGGACGCCCTGGTAGCGGCCGTCCGCACGGTCGCGCGCGGCGAAGGGCTCATCGCCCCGGCGGTGACCCGGCGGCTGATCGCCGAGTTCGCGGGCGGCCGGCGGGGCCCGTCGCCCGACGGCCCGGACCCGGCGGTCCTCGACACGCTCACGCGCCGCGAGCGGGAGGTGCTGGCCTGCCTGGGCCGGGGGATGTCCAACGCCGACGTCGCGGCCCGCCTGGACATGGCGGAGGCCACGGTGAAGACGCACGTCAGCCGGTTGCTGGCGAAGCTGGGACTGCGCAGCCGGGTGCAGGCCGCGGTGCTCGCCCAGGAGTTGGGCGTCTGAGCGACGGCCGGGGTGTCGGGGCGGCGGGGGCGCGGCCCGCGGCCGTACACCCCCGGCCGCCGGCCGGCTAGACGTCGCGCTTCGACAGCAGCGCGAACGCCAGGAGGAGCATCCCGCCGGTGACCGCCGCCAGCAGGCTGAGCAGCCCCCAGCCGCCGACCGCCCCGTCCTCGAAGAACGGGATGCCGAAGAGCGAGGCCAGGCCGCTGAGCGGGGAGTACTCGATCAGCTTGCGCTGGACCTCCTTCAGGCTCTCGGCCTGCATGAACAGCGCGATGATCAGCGGCAGCAGGATGAAGCCCACCATCGTGGTGATGGCCCCCGCGGAGTGCCGCAGGATCGCGCCCACGGCCAGCGCGAGCAGGCCGAGCAGCGACACGTACAGCGCGGCGCCCACGGTGGCGTCGAACCACTGCCCGCCGGTGGCGACCAGCTCGCCGCTGTCGGAGATCGAGTCCTTGAACATCGGGTCGTCGTACTCGTACTCCGGCACGGTCTGGCCGCTCAGGACCGACGAGTGGATCACCGCGGTGATCGCGCACGCCACGGTGGTCAGGACGAAGGCGAGCACGAAGAACACCACGGCCTTGGCCGCCAGCACCCGCCAGCGCTGCGGCGAGGCCGTCAGCGTGGTACGGATCATGCCCGTGCCGTACTCGGAGGTGATCACCAGCACGCCCAGCGTGACGATGCAGATCTGGCCGAGCATCAGGCCGAAGAGGCCGCCGGACAGCAGCGGGGCGCCGACCCAGTCGTCGGTGGCCATCGCCAGCGCGATGAGGAAGCCGACGCCGACGACGAGCACGAGCATGATGCCCAGCGTCCACATCGTGGAGCGCACCGAGCGGATCTTGGTCCACTCGGAGGCGAAGGCGTGGCCCAGATGCGTCCTGACGATCGGGATCGGCGACGAGTAGCCGCCGCCCGGGGGCGGCGGGACGGGCGGCGCGGCGCCGGGAGCGGCGCCCGGGACCGGGGGCGCGCCGGGGGCGGGGGCGGAGGGCTGCGGCGGGTAGCTCATCGGGGGGTCTCACCTTCGCGCGCGGCGCGAGCGGCGGCACCGGCGGCGCCGTGCTGCGGGGCCGGAGGGTGCGGCGCGGCCGGGGCGTAGCCCGGCTGCACCGGGGGTGCCCCCGGCGCGGCCGCGGGCGGCGCGTAGCCGGGCGCGGGCGCCGCGTACCCCTGCGGGGGCACCGGGCCCGCCGGCTGCTGCAGGCCGCTGCGCTGGTCGACGGTGGACCGGAAGTCCACGGCGCCCTGCGTCATCCGCATGTACGCCTCCTCCAGCGACGCCTCGTGCGGCGACAGCTCCCAGAGCCGGACGCCCGCGTCGTGCGCCAGGTCGCTGATGCGCGGCAGCGGCAGCCCGGCGACGCGCAGCGCCCCGTCGTCCTCCGGCTGCACCTGCCCGCCGTGCTCGGTGAGGGCGGCCGTCAGCTTCTCCCGCTGCCCCTGCTCCCCGTCGGGCACCCGGACCCGGGCGAAGCTCGCCGAGTGGGTGTTGATGAAGTCCCGCACGCTCATGTCGGCCATGAGCTGGCCGCGGCCGATGACGACGAGGTGGTCGGCGGTCAGCGCCATCTCGCTCATCAGGTGGCTGGAGACGAAGATCGTGCGGCCCTCGCTCGCCAGCTTCTTCATCAGGTTGCGGATCCACAGGATGCCCTCGGGGTCGAGGCCGTTGACCGGCTCGTCGAAGAGGAGGATCTGCGGGTCGCCCAGGAGCGCGCCGGCGATGCCGAGGCGCTGGCCCATGCCGAGCGAGAAGCCCTTGGAGCGGCGGCCCGCGACCTCGCGCAGGCCGACGACGTCGAGGACCTCGTCGACGCGGCGCTGCGGGATGCCGGAGAGCTGGGCCACGCAGCGCAGGTGGTTGCGGGCGCTGCGGCCGCCGTGCACGGCCTTGGCGTCCAGCAGGGCGCCGACCTGGCGCGGGGCGTTGGGCAGCTTGCGGTACGGGTGCCCGCCCACGGTGACGGTGCCGCTGCTCGGCTCGTCCAGCCCCAGGATCATCCGCATCGTCGTCGACTTGCCGGCCCCGTTGGGGCCGACGAAGCCGGTGATGAGCCCGGGCTGGACGGTGAAGGAAAGGTTGTACACGGCGGTCTTCGCGCCGTAGGTCTTCGTCAGACCCCGTGCTTCGATCATGTGGCCCCCTGCGTCGGACACGGGGGCACGTGGTCGCTCCCGCCCCCCTTGAGGCTAAGAGGCTATCGGGACGCCTCCGGTTCCCGGCGGGCAGGCCGCCGGACCGCGGGGAGCCGCGCGCGGGCCGTCAGGCGTCGCGCTTCTTCAGCACGGCGTACCCGCCGATCAGCGCCGCCGCCGTCCAGGCGCACATGATGCCGAAGCCGCCCCACGGCCCGTACGGCAGCTTGTCGCTGTCCAGCGCACCCGGCACCACCTGCATGACCGCCGAGCCCGCCTGGTCCGGCAGGTACCGCGCGACGTCCCGCGTGGCCGGGACGCCGGCCAGGATCGAGGAGATGAGGAAGAAGAACGCCATCAGCAGACCGAGCGAGAGCACCGTGCTGCGCAGCATGGCGGCGACGCCCATGGAGAACATCGTGATCACCGTCATGTAGAGCCCGGCGCCGATGACGGCCCGCAGCACGTTGTCGTCGGTGATCGACGCGCTATGGTCGCCGAGCAGGGCCTGCCCGACGAAGAACGTGACGAAGCTGGTGAGCAGTCCGACGACCAGGGCGAGCAGGGTGGCGACGACGACCTTCGAGACGTAGAACGCGGCCCGCTGCGGCACCGCGGCCAGCGAAGTCCGGATCATGCCGGAGCTGTACTCCGTGCTGACGACGAGGACGCCGAAGACGACCATCGCCAGCTGGCCGAGCATCATGCCGAAGAAGCTCACCAGGGTCGGGTCGAAGGTGAGCTGCTCGGCGCGCGAGAGGTCGTCGTACGTGGCGTTCATGACGCCGGACAGGAGCGCGCCCACCGCGGCGGTGAGGACCACCGCGGCGGCCAGCGTCCACATCGTGGAGCTGACCGTGCGTACCTTCGTCCACTCCGACTTGAGCACTGCCGAGGGTGCTGCCATGGCCGTCAGTCTCCCTTGCCCCACTGCGGACCCTGCCCCTGTTGCCCCGGCGCGGGCGGCGCGTTCTGCGCGAGCGGCGGGTCCGCCTGCCCGGCCGCCGCGGCGGCGCCCGGGTCGTTCAGATTGTGGGCGTGGTACTCGACCGCCTGGGCGGTCATCTGCATGAACGCCTCCTCCAGGGAGGCCTGTTGCGGGCTCAGCTCGTGCAGCGTCACCCGGTGCTGCGCGGCCAGCTCGCCGACGGGCTCGGCCATGTCGGCGCCCTCGATCTCGAACGAGCCGTCCTCGCGCAGGCTGACGGACAGGCCGGCGGCGCCCACGGCGTCCTTGAACTGCTCGGGCTGCGGGGTGCGTACGCGCACGTACGACCGCGAGTTCTCCCGGATGAAGCCGGCCATCGAGGTGTCGGCGAGCAGTTTGCCCTGGCCGATGACGATGAGGTGGTCGGCGGTCAGCGCCATCTCGCTCATCAGGTGGCTGGAGACGAAGACCGTGCGGCCCTGGGCGGCCAGGCTCTTCATCAGGTTCCGGATCCAGTGGATGCCCTCGGGGTCCAGCCCGTTCACCGGCTCGTCGAACATCAGGATCTCGGGGTCGCCGAGCAGGGCGTACGCGATGCCGAGGCGCTGGCCCATGCCGAGCGAGAAGCCCTTGGACTTCTTCTTCGCCACCGCCGTCAGCCCGACGGTGTCGAGCACCTCCGCCACCCGGGAGGCCGGGATGCGGTTGCTCTGCGCCAGGCACAGCAGGTTGTGGTATGCGCTGCGGCCGCCGTGCATGTTCTTCGCGTCCAGCAGCGCGCCGATGTACTTCAGCGGCTCCTGCAGGTCGCGGTAGTGCTTGCCGTCGATGCGGACCGAGCCCGCCGTGGGGTTGTCGAGGTCGAGCATCATGCGCATCGTCGTCGACTTGCCGGCGCCGTTCGGCCCCAGAAAACCGGTGATCATCCCCGGGCGCACCTGGAAGGTCAGATGGTCCACGGCGAGCTTGTCGCCGTACCGCTTGGTGAGCCCCTCCAGTTCGATCATGCGCCAACCCTAGGCGGCGACGGGAGCGCGCGCATCTCCTGGGCGCAATCGACACAAGCGGAGCAGCGCCCTCCGCGATGGGCGGAGGGCGCCGGGAACCGGCAGAGCGACCAGCCGGACGGCCGGGCGGGCGTCACCC
The DNA here is from genome assembly GCF_039531005.1 of Streptomyces synnematoformans. NCBI lineage: Bacteria > Bacillati > Actinomycetota > Actinomycetes > Kitasatosporales > Streptomycetaceae > Streptomyces > Streptomyces synnematoformans. Next base: position 6,360 of record NZ_BAAAPF010000229.1, on the reverse strand, counting down.
GCCCGGCCGTACCCGCGTCAGCGGGTCTGCTGGGCGGGCACGCCCGGCTTGTCCTCGACGACCTCCTCGCCCGTCGCCTGGGCGGCGACCTGCGCGCCGGTCAGCGTGGCCAGCATCTCGCGGACGTTGGTCAGCTGGGCGTTGATGCTGTCGCGGCGGTTGGTGAGCGCCGCCAGCTCGCGCTCGGACTCGCTGCGGATCCGCTCGGCCTTCTGGTTGGCGTCGGCCACGATGTCCTCGGACTGGCGCTGCGCGGTCTCCACGGTCTGCCGGGCGCGGCGCTCGGCGTCGGTGCGCAGCTTCTCGGCCTCCAGGCGCAGCTGCTCGGCCCGGTGCTCGATCTCCGCCAGCCGCTTCTCGGCCTTGGCCTGGCGGGAGGCGAGGTCGCGCTCGGACTGCTCGCGGCGCTTGGCGAGGTTGGTCTCGAAGTCCGCGGCGGCCTGGGCGGCCTTGGCGCGGGTCTCCTCGAAGAGGGTGTCCGCCTCCTCGCGCTTGGACTGCGCGTCCTTCTGCGCCTCGGCGCGCAGGCCGGCGGCCTCGCCCTTCGCCTTCTCGACGATGCTGGCGCCCTCGTCCTCCGCCTTGGTCTTGCGATCGGCGGCGAAGGTCTCGGCGTCGTTGCGCACCTGCTGTGCGGCCGACTCGGCCAGTTCGCGGTGCTGGTCGGCGGCGCGGCGGGCCTCGTCGCGCAGGTCCTTGGCCTCCTCCTCGGCGAGCCGCAGGATCTTCTCGACCCGGGCGCCGAGGCCGGCGTACGACGGCTCGGAGTCGGCGATCTGCGCCTGCGCGTTCTGCGTCTCAAGGTGGAGTTCCTCGATGCGCTTCTCAAGGGAGGTGATGCGGGAGAGAGCACTGTCGCGGTCGGCTACGAGCTTGGTGATCCGTTCGTCCACCTGCTCGCGGTCGTATCCGCGCCTTGCGAACTCGAAACCGAAGGGGTTGGCAGTGTCGCTCATGGGGTTCCTGTCGAAAGAGACCGAGTGAGGTGATAAGGGGAATCCTAGGGGTGCTGACGGCGTGTCACAGCGTCAATCCCGGTTTGATCTGGAGAATGTCCGCTCAATCGAGTGGTCTGCCACCGGACTGCTTCCCCCCGGACCGGGCCGCGGCGGCCGCGGGTGCCTTCCCGCCGCCGTCCTTCCCCTTGTTGACCTGGCTGTTCTTGCCGTCCTTGCCGTTGGCCCCGAGGGCCCCGGGGCCCTCGAAGGACTCCAGGGCTTCGAGGACGTCCTGCACGCGGGAGATCTCCGCGTTGATGTCCTCCCGTCTGCGGGTGATCAACTCCAGCTCGCGGCGGCCCTCGTCGACCATCCGCTTGGCCTCGGCGCGCGCCTCGGCCTTCGTCCGCTCGGCCGCGTCGAACGCCTCGGCCTGCTTCTGCTCCGCCTCCTTGAGCAGCCCCTCCGCCTTCTTGACCGCGGCGATACGGACCTTGCCCGCCTCGCCCTTGGCGTCCGCGAGCATCCGCTCGGCGCGCGTCTCGGCCGAGTTGAGCTGCTCGTGGGCGGCGGCGACCAGCTTGTCGACCCGCTCACCCGCCGCCCTGGTGGCCTCCGCGGCCTCCCGCCGGGCGCGGTCGTGCAGTTCGTCGGTCTCGGCCTCGGTGCGGGTCCGCAGCTCCTCGGCGCGCTCGCGGATCGCGGCGGAGTCCCGGCGGGCCTCCTCCAGCAGCCGGTCGGCGTCCGCGCGGGCCTTCTCCACCAGCCCGCTGGCCTCCGCGGTGGCGTCGCGCACCAGCCGGTCGGACTCCTTGCGGGCGGCGGCGACCATCACGTCGGCCTGCTCCTCGGCCGCCGCGGTGGCCCGGGTCGCCTCGTCGTGCGCCTTCTGGACCAGCTTGTCGGCCTGCTCCGCGGCGTCCGTACGGCGCTTCGCGGCGTCGCTGCGGGACTCGTCCCGGACCCGCTCCGCCTCGGTACGCAGCTGATCGGCCTCTGCTAGCGCCTCGTTGACGGTCTGCTCCGCCAACTCCTTGGCCGCGTCCGTCTCTTCCCTGGTCTCCCGGCGCAGCGTCGCGGCGGCGTGCTCCGCGGCCGAGCGCAGCCCCGCGATCTCCTCCTCCGCCTGCGACCGCAGGTCGCTGACGGAGTCCCGCACCTGCTGGGCCGTCTGCTCGGCCGCGGCCACCAGCTCACGCGCCCGGCCCTCCGCCTCCTCGGTGACCCGGGCGGCCTCGGCCTGCGCCTCCTCGACCCGCTTGCGCGCGGCGGCCAGCAGCTCCTCTGCCTGCCGGGTGGCCTGGGTGCGCTCGCGCTCCGCCTCGCCGCGGGCGGCGGTCAGCAGCTCCTCGGCCTCGCGCCGCCGGCGCGCGGCCTCCTCCTGCGCGGCGGTCAGCGCCTCCTGCGCCTGCGTCCCCAGCCGCTCGGCGGCGGCCAGCGCGCGGGAGCGGGTCCGGTCCGCGGCCTCCTGGGCCTCGCGGCGCACCCGCTCGGACTCGCCGGTGGCGTCCTCGTGCAGCCGCTGGGCGGCGGCCTCGGCCTCGGCGCGGGCGGCGGCCGTCTCGGTGGCGGCCTCCTCGCGCATCCGGGTCGCCTCGGCCTGGGCCTGCTGCTGGAGCGTGCGCAGCCGCTCCGCGGCCTCCGTGCGCAGCCGCTCGGTCTCCTCCGCGGCCTCCCGGCGGATCCGCTCCGCCTCGCCGCGGGCCTCCGCCAGCGCCTCGTCGGCGGCCGTGACCCGGTCGGTCGCCTCCTGCTGCAGCCGGTCCAGCTCCGTCTGCACCTCGGCCCGGCGCGCGGCGACGGCCTCGTCGGCCTCCGTACGGGTCTTCCGGGCGGCCTCCGCCGCCGCCTCGGTGATCTTCTCGGCCTGCGCCTCGCCCTCGGCGCGCAGCTCGTCGGCCTCGGTCCGGGCCTTGGTCAGCGCCTCCTCGGCCCGCTCGCGCAGCGTCGCGGCCCGCTCGGCGGCCTCGCCGCGCACCCGCTCGCCCTCGGCCGTCGCGGCCTCGCGCAGCTCCTCGGCGTCCGTGCCGGCCTTGGCCAGCAGCTCCTCGGCGGACTTCGCCGCCTCCTCGATCTGCGCGACCGCGTCCCGGCGGGCCTCGCCGCGGAGCCGCTCGCCCTCGGCGGTGGCCTCCGTGCGCAGCTGCTCGGCCTCGTCGCGCAGCCGCCGGGCCTCGCCCTGCAGCTCGACCGTCTTGGCCCGGAACTCCTCGGTGTCGTCCTTGGCCGCGCCCTTGAGCTGCTCGGCCGCCGCCGCGGCCTCGTCCCGCAGCCGCTCGGCCTCGGCCTCCGCCTCCCGGCGGATCCGGTCGGCCTCCTCGCCGGCGGCCCGGGTGGTGTCCTCGGCCTGCTTCGACGCCTTGGTGAGCACGTCCTCGGCGGTCTTGGCGGCCTTGGCGATGGCGTTCGCGCTGTCCTCCGCGGAGCGCGTACGGGCGGTCTCCTCCGCCTCCGCGATCAGGGCCTCGGCCTGCGTACGGGCGTCGGCCCGCAGCTGCTCCGCCTCCGCCTTGATCGCCTCGGCCTCCTTGGTGGCCTCGCCGACCAGCCGGGCGATCTCGTTGCGCGTCGTCCGCATCCGCTGGTCCGCGCCGGCCTCGGTCTCGGCGATCTTCTTGGTCGCCGTCTCCTCGGCCTGCGCCACCAGCCGGTCCGCCTCGGTGCGCGCGGCGCGGAGCGCGGAGTCGGCCTCGGCCAGCTTCTCCTCCGCCCGGCGCTGCGCCTCGGCCGCCTCCCGGCGGGCCTCCTCCGCCTCCCCGGCCGAGGAGCTGCGCAGCTGCTCGGCGTGGGTGGTGGCCTCCTCGGCCTGGGTGGACGCGGCGTTCAGCAGCCGCTCGGCGTCGGCGCGGGCGCGCCGCAGCAGGTCCTCGGCCTCGGCCCGGGCGGCCTCCGCCTCGCTGCCGACGCGCTGGCGTACCTGCTCGGCCTGGCGCTGCGCCTCGGCCCGGGCGGCGGCGATGAGCCGGTCCGCCTCGGTCCTGGTCTCGTCCATCAGCCGGCGGGCCTGCGCCTCGGTACGGGAGCGCAGCTGCTCGGCCCAGGAGACGTTCTCGTTGACGTGGGTCTCGACGGTGGTGCGGCGCTCGGCCAGCTCCTCGTCCAGCCGCTGCCGCCGGGCGATCGCCTCGGCGTGCAGGTCGGCCTCCATCCGGGCCTGGCGCTCCGCGTGCTCCTGCAGCAGCCGCTGCGCCTGGGCGCGGGCGTCGCGCAGCTCGCGCTCGACGTCGGCGCGCATCTGGTCGGCCTGGGCCTGGGCGTTGCGCAGCAGCTGCTCGGCCTGGTGGCCGGCGCTCTCGAAGGAGCCGCGGGCGCCGATCCCGCGGCGCGCCTCGTGCAGCTTGGCACGGAGCACCTCGACCTGATAGCCGAGGTCCTCGGCGTGCTGGACGGCCTTCTCCCGCTCCTTCTTCAGCCGCTCGATCTCGGCCTCGAACTGCGAGAGCCCGTCCATCACGGCGTCAGGCTCGTAGCGGTCGTAGCCCCGCACTGCGCGGTCCCATCCGTCCCCGGGTCGTTTCTGCCTGCTGGCAATGGCTGATGGCGTGTGCTGGTGTCGATGGTCTCAGATGATCGGGCCGCCCAGGACGCGGGCGGCCCCCTGCACTCTACCGGCCATGCGAATCAAAGGTCAGTGTGCGCCCGAGGCCGGTGCCGAAGTGACCAATTCTGTCAGCACGCCGTGGCAGTCCTTGGGATGGAGGAAGGTGATCCGCGAGCCCATCGAGCCGCGCCGCGGCTCGTCGTAGAGGACGCGTACGCCCTTGTCGCGGATGCCGGCGGCGTCCGCGTCGACGTCCGCGGTGCCGAAGGCGATGTGGTGGACGCCCTCGCCGTTCTTCGCCAGCCACTTGCCGACGGCGGAGTCCTCGCGGATCGGTTCGAGCAGCTGCAGGTACGAGGCGCCGCCGTCGGACGTCTCGTTGATCTTCAGCATGGCCTCGCGGACACCCTGCTCCTCGTTGACCTCGGTGTGGAACACCTCGAAGCCGTAGGTGGCGCGGTAGAACTCGACGGTCCGGTCAAGGTCGTGACAGGCGATTCCGATGTGGTCGATGCGTGTCAGCATGCGCACAGTCCACCGCCGCCCGGGATGTTACGCAACGTGCGCACGGTCACACCGAACGAACCGTGACCGGGTCCGTACCGCTCAGTACGCTGAAGTTAACCCTCATTCACTTCTCCCCGAAGGGGATGCGCAATGACTGGCAGTGGCACTTCAGGCACCACGTCCGTGATCGTCGCGGGCGCCCGTACCCCCATGGGGCGCCTCCTCGGCTCCCTCAAGCCGTTCTCCGGCGCGGATCTGGGCGGCTTCGCCATCAAGGCGGCGCTGGCGCGTGCGGGCGTCGGCCCCGACCAGGTCGAGTACGTGATCATGGGGCAGGTGCTCCAGGCCGGGGCCGGCCAGATCCCGGCGCGGCAGGCCGCCGTGCAGGCCGGCATCCCGATGAGCGTGCCCGCGCTCACCGTCAACAAGGTCTGCCTCTCCGGCCTCGACGCCATCGCCCTGGCCGACCAGCTCATCCGCGCCGGCGAGTACGACATCGTCGTCGCCGGCGGCCAGGAGTCCATGACCAACGCCCCGCACGTGCTGCCCGGCTCCCGCGAGGGCACGAAGTACGGCGCGCTGCAGATGCTCGACTCCATGGCGCACGACGGGCTCACCGACCCCTTCGAGGGCATCGCCATGGGCGAGTCCACCGAGAAGCACAACGCCCGCCTCGGCATCGCCCGCGAGCCGCAGGACGCCTTCGCCGCCGCCTCCCACCAGCGGGCCGCCGCCGCCCGGGACCGGGGCGTCTTCGCCGAGGAGATCACCCCCGTCGAGATCCCCCGCCGCAAGGGCGGTGCCCTCGACGGCGCCGTCGTCGACACCGACGAGGGCATCCGCGCGGACACCACCGCCGAGGGGCTGGCCGGGCTGCGTCCCGCGTTCGCCCCCGACGGCACCATCACCGCCGGCAGCGCCTCGCAGATCTCCGACGGCGCCGCCGCCGTGGTCGTCATGCGCCGGGACCGGGCCGAGGAACTGGGGCTCACCTGGCTGGCCGAGATCGGCGCGCACGGCAACGTGGCCGGCCCCGACAACTCGCTGCAGTCGCAGCCCTCGAACGCCATCCGGCACGCGCTGAAGAAGGAGGGCATCGACGTCGGCGACCTCGACCTCATCGAGATCAACGAGGCCTTCGCCGCCGTCGCCGTGCAGTCGATGAAGGACCTCGGCGTCACCCCCGAAATGGTGAACGTCAACGGCGGCGCCATCGCGCTGGGTCACCCGATCGGGATGTCGGGCGCCCGGCTCGCCCTGCACCTCGCCCTCGAACTGCGCCGCCGCGGCGGCGTAGTCGGCGCGGGCGGCGGGCGCGGGGGCGGCGGCCAGGTCGACCCGCTCCTGCTGCGCGTGCCGGCGGCCTGACGGCCG
>NZ_BAAAPF010000228.1:0-11881 GCF_039531005.1 Streptomyces synnematoformans | reverse complement strand
CGCGGCAGGCGCTGCGGGCGCCCGCACCGCCTGGCCCGGGATCGCGGCGATGGACGGCTCCTCCGCCGCACCGCCGCCGGCCGCCCCCGCGCGGGCCGCCCCCTCGCCGGTCATCGCCTCGACGAGATCCTCCTTCGGCAGCCCGGAGACCGGCGCGGTGAGGATGTGCCGGGCGTCGCGGAAGACGGTGACGGTGTCGCAGAGTTCGTAGACCTCCTGCAGGTGGTGGGAGATGAACAGGAAGGCGACGCCCTGCCGCTGCAGCTCACGCAGCTTGGCGAAGAGCCGGTCGATGCCGCCGGCGTCGAGCCGGGCGGTCGGCTCGTCGAGGATGATCAGGCGGGCGCCGAAGCTGAGCGCCCGGGCGATCTCCACGAACTGCCGCTGCTCGACGCCCAGGTCCTTGGCCCGCGCGGCGGGGTCCACCGCCACGCCGTACGCCGCCAGCAGCTCGCGGGCCCGCGCGCGCAGCCGGCGCCAGTTGATGGCGCCGCCGCCGGTGAAGCGGTTGAGGAAGAGGTTCTCCGCGACCGTGAGGTCCGGCACGATCATGAGCTTCTGGTAGACGCAGGCGACCCTGGCGCGCCACGCCGACGTGTCGCCGAACGCCGGCGCGGGCTCCCCGGAGAAGGCGACGGTGCCCGAGTCCGGGCGGTGCATGCCGGTGAGCACGGAGACGAGGGTCGACTTTCCGGCGCCGTTGCGGCCGACGAGGGCGTGCGCCTCGCCGGCCGCGACCTCCAGGCGGACGCCGTCGAGGGCGAGCGTGGGGCCGTAGCGCTTGACGATGCCGTCGGCGCGTACGGCGGGGGGCGCGGTGGCCACCGCTCAGCCCTGCTTTTCGAGCTGGTTGGCCCACAGCTCGGGGTCGTCGACGTTCTCCTTGGTGACCAGCGGGGCGGGCAGCTGGTCCTCCAGGCCGTTCGGGATCTTGACGATATTCGAGCCGTGGTCGGTCCTGCCCGGCTTGAACTCCTTGCCCTTCAGCGCCTGCTGAGCGTAGAAGAGCGCGTACTCGGCGTAGAGGTCGGCTGGCTGGGAGACGGTGGCGTCGATCGTGCCCTCGCGGATGGCGTCCAGCTCCTCGGGGATGCCGTCGTTGGAGACGATCGTGATGTGGCCCTCCTCGCCGGCGGGCTTGAGCAGGCCCTTCTGCTCCAGCAGCGCGAGGGTGGGCTGCAGGAAGGCACCGCCGGCCTGCATGTAGATGCCGTCGATCGACTTCTCCTTGGCCAGGACGCTCTGCAGCTTGGCGGAGGCGACGTCGCCCTTCCACTCGGTGGGCAGCTCGAAGACCTCCATGCGGGGGTACTTCTCGTCCATGCACTTCTTGAACGCCACCGAGCGGTCGCGGCCGTTGATGGAGGCCAGGTCGCCCTGGAACTCCACGACCTTGCCCTCGCCGCCGAGCTGTTCGCCCAGGTACTCGCACGCCTTGATGCCGTACGCCTCGTTGTCGGCCCGCACGACCATGTAGACCTCGCCCTTGTCGGGGCGGGTGTCTACGCTGATGACGGGGATGTCCTCCTCGGCCAGCCGCTCCAGGGTGGAGGCGACGGCGCCGGTGTCCTGCGGCGCCATGACGACGGCGTCGGCGCCCTGGTCGGTGAACGCCTGCACGTTGGCGACGAGCTTGCCGATGTCGTTCTGGGAGTTGGTGATCGGCAGGGCGTCGACCACACCGTCCGAGACGCCCTTGTCCAGGTACTGGTGGTAGGAGTTCCAGAAGTCGGTGTCGGTGCGCGGCATGTCGATGCCGACCTGGCCGTCGCCGGAGGCCGCGTCGTTGCCGCGGTTGCAGGCCGCCAGCGGGGCGAGGGCGAGGAGCGTGGTACAGGCCGCAACGGCGGTCGTGCGGAGTCTGCGAGTCAGCATGGGAGTCCCGTCCCGTCGGTCGTCTCGGGTGTGCGGCTGGGATGTGCGGCTGAAGAGCGGGGGCGCGGTGCGTCGGGCACGGGGCTCAGCTCCCCTGCGCCCGCTGGGCCACGGCCTGCCAGACGGGGCCGTCGGGGTAGCGGTGCGCGGCCAGCGACTCGGGGCGCATCCGTGCGGAGAAGCCGGGGGCCTCGGGCGCCCGGTAGCGGCCGTCCACGACGACGGCCGGGTCGGCGAAGTGCTCGTGCAGGTGGTCGACGTACTCGATGACGCGGTCCTCGCGGCTGCCGGAGACGGCCACGTAGTCGAACATGGCCAGGTGCTGCACCAGCTCGCACAGCCCGACCCCGCCGGCGTGCGGGCAGACCGGGACGCCGTGCTTGGCGGCGAGCAGCAGGACGGCGAGGTTCTCGTTGACGCCGGCCACCCGGGCGGCGTCGATCTGCACGAAGTCGACGGCCCCGGCCTGGAGCAGCTGCTTGAACATCACGCGGTTGGCGACGTGTTCGCCGGTCGCGACCTTCACCGGCTGCCCGGCGCGCACGGCGGCGTGGCCGAGCACGTCGTCGGGGCTGGTGGGCTCCTCGATCCAGTGCGGCCCGTACGGGGCCAGCGCGGTCATCCAGCGCACCGCGTCGGCGACGTCCCAGCGCTGGTTGGCGTCCACGGCGATGCGGACGTCCGGGCCGACGGCCTCGCGGGCGAGCCGCAGGCGGCGGATGTCGGCGTCGAGGTCGTCGCCCACCTTCAGCTTGATCTGGCCGAAGCCCTCGGCGACGGCGGCCTTGGCGAGCTGGACGAGCTTCTCGTCGGAGTAGCCGAGCCAGCCGGGGGTGGTGGTGTACGCGGGGTAGCCCTCGGCGCGCAGCCGGGCGGCGCGCTCGGCGCGGCCGGGCTCGGCGGCGCGCAGCAGGGTGAGGGCCTCGTCGGGGGTGAGGACGTCGGAGAGGTAGCGGAAGTCGACGAGGGAGACCAGCTCCTCCGGGGTCATGCCGGCGAGGAACTCCCACACCGGCAGCCCCGCCTGCCCGGCGGCCAGGTCCCAGGCGGCGTTGACCACGGCGCCGGCGGCCATGTGCATCACGCCCTTCTCCGGGCCGAGCCAGCGCAGTTGGGAGTCGTGGGTCAGGGACGTGCACAGGTCGGCCAGTTCGGCGGCGGTGTGCGGCGCGGGGCGGCCGACGACGTACGGCGCGAGGGCGCGGATGGCGGCGGCGGTGACGTCGTTGCCGCGGCCGATGGTGAAGCAGAAGCCGTGGCCCTCGACCCGGGGCGCGTCGGTGCGGAGCACGACGTACGCGGCCGAGTAGTCGGGGTCGGGGTGCATGGCATCCGACCCGTCGAACTCCAGTGAGGTGGGGAAGCGGATGTCGGAGACGTCCAAATCGGTGACAGTCGGTCGCATGCAGGCTTCCCTCGCGTCTGGAACATCGGATCTTTCGTCAGTCATCCGATGTATAGCCGGGCGGGCTTGCACACGTCCAGAGGCCGTGAGTGATTTATCCGTACGGGCGCTCTGCCAACCCTCCCTAAGGGGCACACCTCGGATGAATCGGTACTCGTGCCGCACGGGATACGGCGCCTCGGCGGGGAAGCCTTAGGCTGGGGGCCGCGTATCCCGGAGCATGTGGCCGCAGGGGCCGTTGCTCGTCAACCGCCGGAAGGAGGCGCTGGGTGATCGAGCTGGAGGGGCTGCCCGAGCTGGTCGACCCGGTGATGGTCTGCGCCTTCGAGGGCTGGAACGACGCCGGCGACGCCGCCTCCTCCGCGGTCGGTCATCTCGACCGGGAGTGGAAGGGCGAGGTCTTCGCGTCGCTCGACGCCGAGGACTACTACGACTTCCAGGTCAACAGGCCCACCGTCACCCTCCACGGCGGCGTACGGAAGGTCACCTGGCCGACGACCCAGCTGTCGGCGGTACGCATCGCCGACGCCGACGGCAAGGGCCACCCCCGGGACCTCGTGCTCGTCCGCGGCATCGAACCCAGCATGCGCTGGCGCTCGTTCTGCAACGAGATCCTCGGCTTCGCCCACGAACTCGGCGTCGAGCTGGTGGTCCTGGTGGGCGCGCTGCTCGGCGACACCCCGCACACCCGGCCGGTGCCGGTGACCGGCGTGACCTCCGACCCGGAGCTGGCCGAGGCGATGGACCTGGAGGAGACCCGCTACGAGGGCCCGACGGGGATCGTCGGCATCCTGCAGGAGGCGTGCACGCACGCGGGCGTGCCGACCGCCAGCCTGTGGGCCGCCGTGCCGCACTACGTCTCCCAGCCGCCGAACCCGAAGGCCACCCTGGCGCTGCTCAACCGGCTCGACGACCTGATCGACGTGCGCATCCCGCTGGGCGACCTGCCCGAGGACGCGCGGGCCTGGCAGCTGGGCGTGGACCAGCTGGCCGCCGAGGACACCGAGGTCGCCGAGTACGTGCAGACCCTGGAGGAGGCCCGCGACACCGCGGAGCTGCCGGAGGCGTCCGGCGAGGCGATCGCCCGCGAGTTCGAGCGCTATCTGCGCCGCCGGGACACCGGCCCGGGCCCGTACCTGCGCGACCTCTCCGGCCCCCAGCCCTTCCCGGACCTCCCGGCGCCGGAGGAGCGCGGCGCGGGCGGGAAGGGCAAGGGCACGGCGGACGCGGCGGACGAGGCGGACGAGGCCGCGGAGCCGGAGAACGGCGCCCCCGACCACGGCGAGGACGCCGGCGAGGACGCCGAGGACAGCGGGGACAGCGGGGACGCGGAGGGCGACGGAGACACCCGGGACACCCGGGACGGCGGGGACGCCGACAGCGGGGACGCGGACGGCGGCACCGACCGGCCCGCCGACGGCGACGAGCCGGGCGGCGACGGCAGGGCCGGCGGCAAGGACTGACGCGGCCCGCCGCCGGCCGTTACAGCGCCACGCCCAGCAGCGCGTCCACCGCCCGCGAGACCACGCCCGGCGCGCCCGTGTCCGTACCGCCCTCGACGCGCTGCAGCGCCGCCCAGCGGTCGACGGCGGCCAGCGCCGCGGGCGAGTCCAGGTCGTCCGCCAGCGCCTCGCGGATCTCCGCCACGAGCCACTCCGCGGGCGGCCCCTCCGGGCGGGAGACGGCGGCGCGCCACTCGGCCAGCCGCTCCTGCGCCCGCTCCAGCACGGCGGCGGACCACTCCCAGTCGGTGCGGTAGTGGTGGGCGAGCAGCGCGAGCCGTACGGCCACGGGGTCGACGCCGTCGCGGCGGAGCTGGGAGACGAAGACCAGGTTGCCCCGGGACTTCGACATCTTCTCGCCGTCCAGGGCGACGAGGCCGGAGTGCACGTAGGCCAGGGCGAAGGGGAACTCGCCGGTCAGCACCTGCGCGTGGGACGCGCCCATCTCGTGGTGCGGGAAGACCAGGTCGCTGCCGCCGCCCTGCACGTCGAAGGTCATGCCGAGGTGGTCCAGCGAGATGGCGACGCACTCGATGTGCCAGCCGGGCCGGCCGCGGCCGAGCGAGCCGCCGTCCCAACTCGGCTCGCCCGCGCGGGCGGCGCTCCACAGCAGCGGGTCCAGCGGGTTCTTCTTGCCGGGGCGGCCGGGGTCGCCGCCGCGCTCGGCGGACAGCTCCCCCATGGTGGCGGCGTCGAGCCCGGAGACGGCCCCGAAGCGGGGGTCGGATTCGACCGAGAAGTAGATGTCGCCGTCGAGTTCGTACGCGGCGCCGGCGTCGCGCAGCCGCTCCACGAGGGGCACGATGTCCGGTATCGCCTCCACCGCGCCGACGAACTCGCGGGGCGGGAGGTTCCGCAGCGCCGTCATGTCGTCGCGGTACAGGTCCGTCTCGCGGGCGGCGAGCGCGGCCCAGTCCTCGCCCGTCTCGGCGGCCCGCACCAGCAGCGGGTCGTCGACGTCGGTGACGTTCTGCACGTAGTGGACCTGCCGCTTGTTGTCCAGCCAGACCCGCTGCACGAGGTCGAACGCGGTGTACGTGGCCGCGTGCCCCATGTGGGTGGCGTCGTAGGGGGTGATGCCGCAGACGTAGATGCGGGCCTCCGGTCCCGGATCGAGGGTGACGAGCCCTCCGGTCGCGGTGTCGTGGAGGCGGAGGTCGCGGCCGGTGCCGGGGAGCACCGGGACCTCGGGAGCAGGCCAGGCATGCATGTAAACGAGCGTAACCGCCGGTGGCCTGGCCAAACGACCGGGGCCGGGCGAGCTTGCGGTTTCGGACAGGGGTGAGACGGTTTCGTACGAATGACGCCCCGGCGCCGCCGGCGCGGGACCGGGCGGGCGCCGCCGGGCGGTGGGGCTCAGACCGGCGGCCAGGGGATGGCCGGCCACTCGCCGCTCGGCGCCGGGTGCCGGCCGGAGGCCAGCAGCGCGGCGGCGCCGGCGCGCAGCGCGGCCACCTCCGCCGGGGTGAGGAGCGGCGCCAGCCGGGCGGCCAGCGGCCCGGCGGCGGGGAGGCCGTCCGCGAGCCGGTGCAGCACGGCCACGGCCTCGGCGGCCAGCGCCTCGCCGGCCCAGCCCCACAGCAGGGTGCGCAGCTTGTCGTCGGTGTGGAAGGTCACCCCGTGGTCGATGGCGTAGAGCCGACCGCCGGGGGCGGGCAGCAGGTGGCCGCCCTTGCGGTCGCCGTTGTTGATCACGGCGTCGAGGACGGCGAGGCGGCGCAGCCGGACGTCGTCGGCGTGCACGAGCAGCGCGGGGCGGGCGCCGCCGGTCTCGGCGTAGCCGACGGCCCTCCAGCCGGCGGCGGGCTCGTCGCCCTCGACCAGCGCGAGCAGTCCGGCACCGGTCTCCCCCGCCCCGTCCGGGCCGTCCGGGCCGTCCTCGTCAGCCGAGGGGATCCACAGCTGGCACATGCCCTCGCCGAACGGCCCGTCCCGCAGCACCGTCGGCGGCACCAGACCCCAGCCGGTGGCCTCCGAGACCTCGTACGCCGCGACCTCGCGCTGCGCCAGCGTCCCGTCGGGGAAGTCCCACAGCGGCCGCTCCCCCGCGACCGGCTTGTACACGCACTCCGCGGTGCGCCCGCCGTCGGCGACGGTGCAGAACAGGACCGCGTTCGACGCGCCGCGGATGCGCCCGGCGACGGTCAGCTCGCCGCCGGTGAGCAGCGCGCGGGCCTCGTCGGGCGCCAGGGCGGGCGGGCTCACTCTCCCCGGCGGTATCCGTTCTGGCGCGGACATACGTGTCCCTCCGGGTCGAGCGGCAGGCTGCACAGCGGGCAGGGCGGCCGGCCGGCGTTCACCACGTCGTTGGCGCGCTTGGCGAAGGCGCGCGCCATCTGCCCGGTGAGGCGTACGCGCAGCATCGGCGGGCCGTTCTCGTCGTCCTGCAGCAGCGCCTCCTCGGCCGCCGCCAGGTCCTCGTCGGAGTCGGCGTCCAACTCGACCAGGGCCTGCGCCTCGACGACCATCCGCTCGCCCTCCGCGTCCCAGGCCAGCGCCATCGTGCCGACCCGGAACTCCTCCTCGATGGGGGCGTCCAGGGGCGCGGTGTCGGTCAGGTCGGCGGGCGCCACGGCCGGCACGTCGCTGGTGCCGCCGCTGCGCCGCACCACCTCGTCGAGAAGTTCGTCGATCCGCTGGGCCAGCGCGGCCACCTGCGCCTTCTCCAGGGCGACGCTGGTGGTGCGGCCGGACTTGGACGCCTGCAGGAAGAAGGTGCGGCGCCCCGGCAGCCCGACCGTGCCGGCCACGAAGCGGTCCGGCGGGTCGTAGAAGTACACCTCACGCGGCACGTGCTGCTCCGATTACTCGACTCCTGAACGGGACCCGCTGCGGGACCGGTCCGACCACCCTACTGCGCATGCTGATCATCGAGGATCAACCGGCTCCGGCACCGCCGCCCACCTCCGCGGCGCTCGCCTCCGCCGCCGCTTCCGCGTCCGGCTCCCCGTCCGGCTCCCGTTCCGGCGCGGCCGCGGCGGGCGGCGGCGCGAGGTCGTCGAGCCGGCCGGTGTCGCCGAGGCGCAGCAGGAAGGGGCGCAGCGGGGTGTACCGGACCGCGGTGACGGAGGCGGGGCCGACGGCGATGCGCTGGAAGAGGTCGAGGTGCATCCCGAGGGCGTCCGCCACCACCGACTTGATGACGTCGCCGTGGCTGCACATGACGTACAGCGCCTCCGGGCCGTGCGCGGCGGCCACGGTGGCGTTCCACTCGCGCACCGCCGCCACGGCGCGCGCCTGCATCGCGCGCAGGGTCTCGCCGCCGGGGAACCCGGCCGCCGACGGGTGCTGCTGCACGGTGGCCATCAGCGGGTCCTGCGCCAGCTCGGCGAGCTTGGCGCCGGTCCACTCGCCGTAGTCGCACTCGGAGAGCCGTTCGTCGACGTGCACGGGCAGCTCGGGGCGGGCGGCCAGCAGCGGCTTCAACGTCTCGCGGCAGCGTTCCAGCGGGCTGCTGACCACGGCGGCGGGCGCCAGGGCGGCCAGCCGGGCGGGCAGCGCGGCGGCCTGCTCGGTCCCGCGCTCGTCCAGCCCGACGCCCGGGCTGCGGCCGGCGAGCACGCCGTCCACGTTGGCCGTGGAGCGGGCGTGCCGGAGCAGTAGGAGGGTGGGCATGGCAGCCAGCGTACGTCCTGTGCGACCCGGCGCACGGCTCTCGAAGGAATGACGGTGCGATCGCCGGCCGCGCGCTCTGCCACCGTCGGGTGACGACCGTCAGGCGAACTCGGTCGCGGTGCGCGGCGGCGGCCCGCCGAGGGCGTCGCGGCGCTCCGGCATCCGCAGCGCGACCAGGCGCCGCCAGCCGCCGGCGCGCTCGTACGCGTACATGCCCTCGATGCCCGCGGACAGCAGCATGCGCTTGCTCCGCGGCCAGCCCAGGATCCGCCCCATGTGCTCCATCACCGCGTGGCTCACGTCCCGGTACACCCGGATCTCGGCCGCCACCGCCTCGCGCAGCGTCTCCTTCACCCGCCGGCCGTGGCCCGCGGCGGCCAGGCCGAGCAGTTCCTCGTGGCAGTACGCGAGGTGGTTGTCCTCGTCGTGGGAGATCATCCGCACCGCGCGGCCGACCTCCGGGTGGTCGCCGAAGTGCGTGACGAGCATCTGCATCTGGTTCGCCGCCCGCTGCTCGGTGATCCTGCTGTGCGCGAGGTAGGTGATGATGTCGGCCTCGGTGAGCTGCCGGTCGCGGCGCAGCTGGTCGTGGGCGAGGCCGATGCCGATGCCCTCCAGCAGCATCGTGTAGTCGGTCTCGCCGGGGACCTCCACCGGCTCCATGCCGCGCTTCTTCAGCAGGGCGTTGAAGATGCGGCCGTGCTTGTCCTCGTCGGCTCCGTGCCGGGCCACCTTGGGGGCGAGCGCACGGTACGAGTCGGGGACGAGGACGGAGATCCGGGCGTTCTCCCAGCCGCCCTGGGCCTCGCCGGCGGCGGCGATGGAGCAGAAGAGCCGGAAGGTGTCGTCGTTGTCGAGGATCTCCTGGAAAAGGTCTTTGGCCGAGAGCATGTCACCGTCACCTTTCTCCGCCGGAATACACCCGTATTCGAGTGAATGACGCGGATGCGGACGACGCAACACCGCGGCACGGGCCATCCGCCATCCGGGGGATCCCGTAACCGATGCGGGGGTGGCGCGTTGGGTGGGTGACGGCCGTGGCGGGGAGGACCCCGAGCCCCCACCACGGCCGCGGCGCCGCCCCGGGGCGGGCGGCCGGCGGCTGCAGGGGCGGGGGCTCAGGCGAGGCCGGCGCGCTCCAGCGCCTCGACCCCGGCGCGTACGCCGGCGATGCGCTCCTCCCGGGTGAACCCGGACGGCGCCAGCGACAGGGACGTCACCCCCGCCTCGGCGTACGCCCGCATCCGGTCCGCGATCCGCTCCACCGGGCCGAGGAGCGTGGTGGCGTCGATCAGCTCCTGCGGCACGGCGGCGGCCGCGGCGGCCTTGTCGCCCGCGAGGTACGCGGACTGGATCTCCCCGGCCTCGCGCTCGTAACCCATGCGCGCGGCGAGGCGGTTGTAGAAGTTCTGCTTGGCGCTGCCCATGCCGCCGACGTAGAGGGCGGTGTACGGGCGGAAGACGTCGGCGAGCGCCGCGACGTCGTCCCCCACGGCCATGGGGACCGTGGGCACGATGTCGAAGCCCGCCAGCTCCTTGCCGGCCTTCGCGCGTCCGGCGCGCAGGTGGCGCAGCGTGGTCTCCTCGGCGTGCTCCGGCGAGTAGAAGACGAGCAGGGCGCCCTCGGCGATCTCGCCGGTCTGCTCCAGGTTCTTCGGGCCGATGGCCGCGATGTAGACGGAGATGTGCTCGCGTACGGGGTGCACGGTCAGCTTGATGGGCTTGCCGGGCCCCCCGGGCAGCGGGAGCGTCCAGTGCTCGCCGGCGTACGAGAGCCGCTCGCGGGACAGCGCCTTGCGCACGATCTCCACGTACTCGCGGGTGCGGGCGAGCGGCTTGCCGAACTCCACCCCGTACCAGCCCTCGGAGACCTGCGGCCCGGAGACGCCGATGCCGAGGCGGAAGCGGCCCTCGGTGAGGGAGTCCAGGGTGGCGGCGGTCATCGCGGTCATGGCGGGGGCGCGGGCCGGGATCTGGAAGATCGCGGAGCCGACGTCGATGCGCTCGGTCTTGGCGGCGACCCAGGTCAGCACGGTCGCGGCGTCGGAGCCGTACGCCTCGGCCGCCCAGCACACGTCGTAGCCGAGGCGGTCGGCCTCCTGGGCGACGGCGAGGTTGTCGGCGTCCATGCCGGCACCCCAGTAACCGAGGTTGATCCCGAGCCGCATGCGGGCCTCCCTGCTCCCCGGCGTACCACGCCGAGATCGTCGTACCGGTGGGTAATATATCGGTGCGACTCTAGCGCGACCGCCCCCGCCGCGCACCGCACCCGCCCCAGTAATCTCAACGCCCATGGAGCACAGGCAACTCGGCCGCACGGGCCTTCGCGTCTCCCGCATGGGACTGGGCACCCTCACCTGGGGGCGGGACACCGGAGAGGGCGAGGCGGCCGGCCTGCTGAAGACGTTCTGGGAGGCGGGCGGGACGCTCGTCGACACGGCCGACGTGTACGCCGACGGCGGCGCGGAGTGCCTGCTGGGGCGGCTGCTGGGGGGCCTCGTGCCGCGGCGCGACATCGTCGTCGCGACGAAGGCGGGCAGCGTGCCCGACCCCGACCGCCGCTTCGACACCTCGCGGCGGCACCTGCTCGGCGCGCTCGACGCCTCGCTGGCGCGGCTGGGCACCGACTACGTCGACCTGTGGCAGGTGCACGCCTTCGACCCGTACACGCCGCTGGACGAGACCCTGCAGGCCCTCGACACCGCCATAGCGAGCGGCCGGGCGCGCTACGCGGGCGTGAGCAACTTCTCCGGCTGGCAGCTCGCCAAGGCCGCGACCTGGCAGCTGGCCGGCGTCGCGGGCGGGGGCGCGGGGACGGTCGGCGGCCGGACCCGGCTGGCGTCGACGCAGATGGAGTACTCGCTGCTGCAGCGCGGGGTGGAGCGGGAGGTGCTGCCGGCGGCGCTGGACCTGGGCGTGGGCCTGCTGCCGTCGTCGCCGCTCGGCCGCGGCGTCCTGACCGGCAAGTACCGCGACGCCACGCCGCCGGACTCGCGCGGCGCCTCGGCGCACCTGGCGCCGTTCGTCGCGCCGTACCTGGACGAGGAGGCCGGCCGGGTGGTGGACGCGGTGGCCACGGCGGCGGACGGGCTGGCGGTGACGCCGCTGGAGGTGTCGCTGGCGTGGGTACGGGACCGGCCGGGGGTGACGGCGCCGCTGGTGGGGGCGCGCAACGCCGAGCAGCTGACGGCGGCGTTGTCGGTGGAGGGTCTTACGCTTCCTGACGAGATCTGCCAGGCGCTGGACGACGTGTCGGCGCCCGTGCACCGCTATCCCGATCAGGACTGGAGCACGCTGTGAACGACGCACGGGAGGCCGCGGAGGCCGCGGACGCGGCGGGCGGCGGTACGGGGCCGGAGGCGACGCCCGCGGCGAACGGCGCCGGGGCGGGCGACGGGACGAGCGGGACCGGCGGCGAGGGGGAGAGCGCCGCGACGGACGTGGGCCCGGAGACCGCCGCGGACGCGGCCGGCGGCGAGGGCGT
>NZ_BAAAPF010000227.1:0-11941 GCF_039531005.1 Streptomyces synnematoformans | reverse complement strand
CGAGGGGCAGCAGCACCGGCCACACCTTCAGCATCGCGCCGAACCCGGCCAGCGCGCCGGCCAGCGCCGGCGCGGAGTCGGCCACGCGCGCCAGGCACGCGGCGGCGGGGACGGCCTCGGAGATGGCGCCGGCGGCGGCGGTGGCGACGGCGAGGGCGACGGGCACGGTCTCGGCGGCGGCGATGCCGTAGCTGTAGACGTGGTCGACGATCTCGTGCTCCAGCACGGGCACGAGGGCGAAGGCGTTGCCGGGCAGCCCCGGCCGGGTGGCGACGGCGGTGCGGCCGAGCTGCACGGCGCGTTCGGCGTTGCGCAGGATCTCGGTGCCCTGCGGGAGCTGGGCGAGCGCGGCGTCCACGCAGGCGTCGACGGGCCGGCCGCCGAGGGCCGCGGCGCCGGCGGCGGCGGTGGCGTGGGCGCCGTGCACGCCGTCGCCGTCCTGGGTGTAGCGGGCGTCGAACTCGGCCAGGTCGGCGGCGCGTTCCGGGGCGCCGGGGGGGACGGCGGCGCGCACGGCGGCCCGGACGCAGGCGGCGTCGTCGAAGTAGTGCGGGTTGTCGTGGCCGGTGGCGGGCGGGCGCAGGCCCGCGGCGAGGTTGCCGAGCCCGGCCCGTACGGAGATACGGGCGCGCAGCGGGATGTCCGCGGACTCGATCTCGTCGGCGCGCTCGGCGGCGGCGGCGACCTCGTCGGCGAGCGCGCTCCAGGCGAGGGTGAGCGCGGAGCGGACCCGCCGGTCGGAGGTGAGGTCGGTGTGCAGTCCGCTGCCGGCGGAGAGCACGGCGTACGCGGTGAACGCGGCCCACTCCGCGTCGTCGGACGGGCCCAGGCGCAGCGGCTCGGGCGGCTGGTTCAGCGCGATGGGCACCGGGAGGGTGGTGGTGGCGTTCTGCTCCGCGAAGGTGTCCAGCTCGCGGGTGAGCCGGCGGGTCCACTCGGGCATCCGGGCGGCCCGGTGCCGGCCGGCGGGCCAGCCGGCGGCGTCGCCGGCGGCGATGCCGAGGAGCAGCCCCTCCACGCGCCGCAGGCTGGTTCCTTCCGTCAGGGCGCTCATCGGGACTCCTCCGTGAGTCGGGCTGGTCGGGTGATAGAGTCATTACTGCCCGTACCGCCATAACCGGCCGGTCGGGTCTACCGCCGGGCTGGCGGGAAGTCAGGTCTGTGGAGCCTGTGTAGGACCGATGGTTGGCACACCAACCCTGGCCGTTAGTTCGGGTCGGCAACGGGCCGCGAAGCAGAAAGCTCAACCCGTGAGGGAAGAATCCCCCTGCTCCGGCTGGGGGAGAAGTCAAGAGGCGACCTCCTCGTCGGCGGCGGCCGCAAGCCGGTCCGCAACGTCCAGGACGTGATGGCCCGCCATGGACGGCAGGCACGTGCCACGCACCGGACGTATGGCCGCGGCCCAGCCGGCGGGGATCGCGGACTCGCCGCGCAGCGCGCCCGCCAGCGCGCCGGCGACGGCGGCGGTGGTGTCGGCGTCGCGGCCCATGTTGACGGCGGTGAGGACGGAGTCCGCGAAGTCGCCACGGGCGGCGGCGAAGGCGCCGAGCGCGAGCCCGACGGCCTCCGGCGCCAGGTCGGACCACGGGTAGCCGCCGATGACGACCGAGGAGCGGACCGCGCGTTCGACGCTCAGCGGCGTGGCGCCGGGGGCGCGGCGCGCGCGCCGGCCGGCGGAGACCGCGCGCTGCAGGGAGCGCGAGGTCCAGGAGTCCTCGGGGATGACGGACAGGGCGGCCTGCACGACGACGTCCGGGGAGTCGCCGGCCATCGCGGCGGCCACCCCGGCGGCGACGGCCTGGCCGCCGTAGATGCCCTCGCCCTCGTGGCTGACGGTGCCGTCGACGGCGACGAGCCGCGCCGCCTCCGCCGGGCGGCCGGCGGCGAAGACGCCGAACGGCGCGGCGCGCATGGCGAGTCCGTCGCTCCAGGCGTGCCGGTGCTGCGCGGTGATCGGCGCGGCGAGGCCGCGGCGCAGGTTCTCCAGGGTGCCGCGCTCGCTGAACCCGGCGCCGCGGAAGGGACCTTCGTCGAGGTCGGCGATCCGCTCGTGCCACGCATGCTCCACATGCGCGAGGCTGAGGCGCGCGCCGTGCTCGGCGAGCAGCAGCCCGGAGAAGATGGCGTACTCGGTGTCGTCCGTGCCCGCCGGGGCGGCGGCCACGAAGTCCTCGATGCGGCCCCAGCGCTCGCGGATCTGGGAGGGCTTCAGGTTCTCGACCGGCGCGCCGAGGGCGTCGGCGACGGCGAGGCCGAGCATGGCGCCGCGGGCCCGGTCGCGGGCCGTCGGGGCCGCCTGCGCGGCGGTGCGGCCCAGGGCGCGCAGGCGGACGGGGGCGGCGGGGGCGGAGGCGGGGTGGACGGGCGGTTCGAGGCCGGCTCCGGCGCTCATCGTACGGTGCTCATCGTGCTGATCGTGCTCTCTCCTCGTGCGCCTGCTCGTACTGGTCCTGTGCCTGCTCGTGCGCCCTCCCCGGCCGCCGCCGTCACCGCTGGTACCGGTCGAGCACGAGGTTGCCGTCCTCGACCAGCGACTCGCGCAGCTCGTCCAGGTCGGTGTCGCCGTTGAAGTACCGCTGGAACGCCGGGGTGGCGATCTTGTCCGACCACTCGCGGTACCCCCGCACCCCGAGCACCGGTGCGGGCCGCAGCGAGCGGGCCACCTGCACGCCCGTGCGCCACCCGTATTCCTCGGTGTTCAGCGCCGGATCCTTGAGCGCCTCCCGGCCGGTGGGCAGCATCCAGTCGCCCGCGGCCAGTTCGGCCATGTGCTCCGGGCGGGTCATGAAGGCGATGAAGTCGGCCGCCGCCTGCCGGTGGTCGCTGTCCTCGGCCACGGACAGGGTCTGCGGGCTGACGCCCTGGGCGAGCCCGCCGGCGGGCCCGTCGCCCGCGGGCATGGGCAGCACCGACCACGCGAAGCCGTCCGGCGCCTGCTGGGTGATCAGCTGGCGGTACGAGAAGTTGAGCGGCACCATCGCGTACCGCCCCGCGAAGAAGCCCGGCAGCGTGTCGGAGCCGGACATGCCCAGGCTGCTGCGCGGGGCGGTGTGGTCCTCGTTGACCTGGCGGTCGATGGTCTCGGCGACGGCGGAGTCGCGGGGGCCGTAGCCGACGCGGTTCTTCGGGCCGTCGTCGGTCTGCTCCCGGGAGAACAGCCCGCCGCCGGTGGAGAGCGAGAGGTTCACCGACTGGCTGACGGGCTCCTTCATCCCCCACGCGACGCCGTACCGGTCGGTCCCGCCATCCCCGTCGGTGTCGGCGGTCAGCTCCTTGGCCACCTCCTCGAACTCCCGCCAGCTCCAGGGGTCCGCCGGGGTCGGGATCCGCACCCCCGACTCGCGGAGCAGGTCGGTGTTGGCGAACATCATCCGCGGCTCCTGGAGGAAGGGGACGCCGTAGATGCCGCCGTTCATGGTGGTGGTCCGCCACGACTGCTCCGGGATGTCGGCGCGCAGTGACGCCGGCAGCAGGTCGGTGAGGTCGGCGAGGTAGCCGCCGTAGGCGAAGTCGGTGAGGTCGTCGGCGGCGTCGTGGATGATGTCGGGGGCCTCGCCGCCCTCGAAGGAGGTCAGCAGCTGGTCGTGCACGGTGTCCCAGATGCCCTGCACGTAGCGGACCTGGACGTCCGGGTGCTCCTCGTTCCACTCGGCGACGAGCCGCTTGTTGGCCTCGACGGACTCCTTCTGCCAGGCGAGGCTCAGGAAGTCGAGGGTCACGGTGCCGTCGTCGGAGCCGCCGTCGTCGCCGCAGCCGGCCAGCCCGGCCAGCAGCGCCAGGCTCAGGGCGGCCGCGGCGGAAGCGCGGCGGAAGCGCGTCACGGGCCTCATCCCTTCACCGCCCCGGCGAGCATCCCGCTGACCAGCCGGCGCTGGAGCAGCGCGAAGAACAGCAGGCTGGGGATGGTGGCGAGGGTGGCGGCCGCGGCGAGCGGACCGAGGTCCACCACGCCCTCCGCCCCCAGGAACTGGGTGAGGATGACCGACATCGTCTGATTCTCCGGGGACTTGAGCAGCACGAGGGCGAAGAAGAACTCGTTCCAGGCGGTGACGAAGGAGAACATCAGCGTCGCCACCAGGCCGGGGGTGAGCAGCGGGAGCACCACGCTGACGAGGGTGCGCAGCCGTCCCGCGCCGTCCACGGCGGCGGCCTCCTCCAGCGAGACGGGCACCGCCTTGACGTAGCCCTGGAGCATCCAGAGCGAGAAGGGCAGGTTCCACACCACGTAGACGAGGACGAGCCCGGCCAGCGAGTCGATCATCCGCGCTTCCTTGAGCAGCATGAAGAGCGGGATGATGATGAGCACGAACGGGAACATCTGGCTGACCAGGATCCAGCCGGTGGCCGCCGTGGTGATCTTCGAGCGCTTCCGCACCATCGCGTACGCGGCGGGCACCGCGAGGGCGACGGCGATGAGCGCGGCGCTGCCGGCCACGAGCAGGCTGTTGCCGGCCGACCGCAGCAGCGGCTGGGCGTCGAAGGCGGCGCGGAAGTTCTCCAGGGTGGGGTCCTGGGGGATCCAGGTGGGGTCGATCCTCCCCAGCTCCTGCGGTGACTTGAAGGCCGTGGAGACCAGCCACACCAGCGGGAAGGCGAGGAAGACCAGGTAGGCCAGCAGGGCGAGGTACTGCCCGGTGCGGCCGGCGGCGCGTCTGGTGCGCAGGCTCGTGGGACCGCTCATCAGCCGGCCTCCTCCTTCAGTCGCCGGCGCAGGAACAGGGTGAGGAACACCGCGACGACCGCGATCATCGCCAGCCCCATGGCGGCCGCGTAGCCGTACTGGCCGTAGGCGAAGGCCTCTTCGTACGCGAAGAGCATGGGCAGCCGGGTCTCGCCGCCCGGGCCGCCCTGGGTGAGGACGAAGACCAGGCTGAACGAGTTGAAGTTCCAGATGAAGTTGAGCGCGGTGATCGCGATCACCACCGGCTTGATCGCGGGCCAGGTCACGGTCGTGAAGCGGCGCCAGAGGCCGGCGCCGTCGAGGGCGGCGGCCTCCTTCAGCTCGTACGGGACGTTCTGCAGCCCGGCGAGCAGGACCACCGTGGTCTGCGGCAGGCCGGCCCAGACGCCGACGGCGATGACGGCGGGCAGGGCGAGCGAGAGGCTGGTGAGCCAGCCGACGTTGTCGTCGATGAGGTGGAGCCGGCTCAGCGTCTCGTTCAGGATGCCGGCGTCCTGGTGGTAGACCAGCCGCCACATGATGCCGACCACGACCTCGGGCATCGCCCACGGCACGAGCGCGAGGGTGCGCGCGAACCAGCGGAAGCGGAGGTTCTGGTTGAGCAGCAGGGCCAGGCCGAGGGCGAGCACGAACTGCAGCGCGGTGACGCTGACGGCCCAGACGAGGCCGATGCGGAAGGACTCCCAGAAGAGGGTGTCGTGCCGCAGGTCGGCGAGGTTCGCCAGGCCGACGAACTCGGTGGGCTCGGTGCGGCCGGCCTGCGCGTCGGTGAACGCCAGCGACACGCCGTACAGCAACGGGCCGACGCTCAGCACCAGGATGGGTATGAGCGCCGGCAGCAGCAGGAACCAGGTGCCGCCGTCGAGGCCGAGGGCGGCCTTCCGGGCGCGTGCCGTGCGCGGTGGTGGGGTGCCTCGGCCGGCGGCCTTCGGTGGTGGAGCGGCAACGCTCATGCGGACCTCGCGCCTTCCTGCTCGTCGGAGCCCGCGGGCGCGGCGCCCGGGGAGGTGGAGCCGCGCACGACGAGCCGCGGCGCGGCGGTGGTGCGGCGGGCGGGGACGGGCTCGCCGTCCCCCGGCCCGAGCCGTTCGAGGAGCATCCGGGCGGCGCGCCGGCCGCGTTCGCCGGCGCCGAGGTCGACGCTGGTCAGCGGCGGCCAGGCGGCGACGGCCAGGTCGCTGTCGTCCATGCCGGCGACGGCGGCGTCCTCGGGTATGCGCCAGCCGCGGGCGTGCAGCGCCTGGACGGCGCCGATGGCGAGCTGGTCGTTGGCGCAGAACACGGCGTCCAGACCGGGGCGGGCGTCGAGCAGCCGGGCCACGGCGCGGGCGCCGGCGCCGACGCCGAAGTCGGTGGCGGTGACCAGGCCCGGGTCGTACGGGAGGCCGCAGGCGGCCAGCGCGCCGCGGTAGCCGCGGGCCCGGTTGCCGCCGGGGACGGTGTCCACGGGGCCGTTGACGAAGGCGATGCGCCGGCGGCCGGCCTGGACGAGGTGGTGTACGGCCAGCGCGGCGCCGGTGACGGAGTCGGCCTGGACGGCGTCGACGGGCACGCCATCGGGCAGCGAGCCGATGACGACGACGGGCCCGGGCGCGGCGGTCAGCGCCTCGACGTGCTCCGGGGTGATGCGGATGGGGACGAGGACGAGGCCGTCGCTGGTGCGGTCGGCGAGGCTGCGCACGACGCCGAGTTCCTCGGCGACGTCCGCGTCGGTGGAGTGCAGCAGCAGGCGGTAGCCGGCGGCCTTCGCGACGGCCTGGATCTCGCGGACCATGGCGACGTAGACGGGGTTGCCGATGTCCGGGACGGCGAAGGTCAGCTGGCGGGTGTGGCCGCCCTTGAGGGAGCGGGCCACCGCGTTGGGCACGTAGCCGAGTTCGGTCGCGGCGCGGCGGACCCGGTCCTCGGTCTCGGGGCGGGCGCCGAGGCCGTTGAGGACGCGGGAGACGGAGGCGATGGACACCCCGGCGCGCTCGGCGATCGACACGATCGTGGGTGGTCCCCCGGAGGACATCGCACTCGCCCCTTCGCGTTGCGTGAGCGGCCGGCCCAACAGGGCGTTCCTGTAAAGGTTTACAGCCGCTGGAAACGTTTACGTATGGTGCTCTCGCGTCATCCGGCCGTCAATGGCCGTGCACATGTGATCTGGGTCTCGCCGGGCCGGAGGGCGGCGGGCGGCGCGGCGGGGCGCCCGGCTGATCGTCGTCAGCAGCCCACGTCGCGGCTGACTGGGGAGGATCCGGGTTCCGAATAGCGGCATCGAAAAGAGGGCCTTAACGCCGCCTCACGATCTTTCTAACGTCTACCCCACCACAACATACGAGGTAACAGGGGGCCGGTATGCCTGCTGAGGCACTTTCTCGTCGCACCATGCTCGGAAGAGGCGCGGCGGCCGGGGGAGCACTCGCCCTGGGTCCGCTGCTGGCGGGTGAGGCGCTCGCGGCCGCGCCCGGGGCGCCGTCCGCCGCGCACCCCGGCAAGGGCCGTCCCAAGGACGTCTACGGCCGCATCGGCGTCCGTCCGCTGATCAACGCGCGGGGCACGTACACCGTGCTCAGCGGCTCGCTGATGCTGCCCGAGGTACGCGACGCGATCGACGCGGCGGCGCGGCAGTACGTTCAGCTCGACGAGCTGGCCGACGCCGTCGGCCGCCGCATCGGCGAGCTGACCCAGACGGAGTTCGCGCTGGTCAGCGCCGGCTGTTCGGCGGGGCTGACGCACGCCGCGGCGGCGTGCACCGCCGGCGGCAACCCCGACCTGCACGTCAACATCCCGGACCTCACCGGGTTCCGGAAGACCGAGGCGATCATCCCGCGGCACTCGCGGAACGTGTACGAGGCCGCGATCAGCGCGGTGGGCCTCAAGGTCGTCCAGGTCGAGACGAAGGAGGAACTCCAGGCCGCGATCGGCCCGCAGACCGCGCTGGTCTACATCATGGCCGGGCCGCGGGTGGACGAGAGCGAGCTGGACACCGAGACGATCGCGTCGGTGACCAAGCCGGCCGGCGTGCCGCTGCTCGTCGACGCCGCCGCCGAGATCCTCACCATCCCCAACGTGCACGTCCAGCGCGGCGCCGACCTCGTCGGCTACAGCGGCGGCAAGTGCATGCGGGGCCCGCAGTCTGCCGGGCTGATCCTGGGCCGCGAGGACCTCGTCCGGGCCGCGTGGGTGCACAGCGCCCCGCACCACGGCTACGCGCGCGGCTTCAAGGTCGGCAAGGAAGAGGCCATGGGCATGCTGGCGGCCGTCGAGATGTGGGTCCGGCGCGACCACGACGCCGAGTACGCCGAGTGGACGCACTGGCTGAAGCAGATATCCCGCCGGGTGTCGTCGGTGCGCGGGGTGACCACCGAGATCCGGCAGCCCGAGGGGCTGTCCAACCGGACGCCCTCGCTGCGCATCCTGTGGAGCGCGAAGCGGCACGAGGTCACCGGCACCACCGTCATGAACGCGATGTGGGACGGCGAGCCGCGCATCGCGCTGAACGCCACCGGCGGCTCCGACCCGGACCAGACCGGGGTCTCCATCACGCCGTACATGATGGAGCCCCGCGACTGGCGGATCATCGCGGACGAGCTGGTCCGGCTGCTGCACGACCCGCCGCCGGCGCCGGAGAAGCCCAGGCCGCCGGCCGCGGACGTCAGCGGCACCTGGTCCGTGGAGATCACGTACGCCGCGGGCACGTCGAGCGCGCACAGGCTGCGGCTGAGCCAGGACGGCGCGCAGCTGTCCGGCACGCACACCGGCGAGTTCGTCAGCCGCTCCGCCTCCGGCAGCGTCAGCGGCACGGAGGTGACCGTGCGCAGCCGCTACGGCGAGGAGCACGGCGACGCGCTGAGCTACACCTTCACCGGCACCGTCGAGGGCGACCGGATGGGCGGCGACCTCGACATGGGCGAGTACCTCAAGGGCTCCTGGACCGCGACCCGCTCCTGACCGCGGGCGCACACCGGCCGGCACCGGCCGGCGCACAGGGCCCCGTCCGACCTCCAGATGTCATGCACAGAACATTCGCAAAGGAGTCAGGCATGTCCTCCAACCGCAGGGACTTCATCCGCAAGGCGGCGCCGGTGGCCGACCTGGCCGCCGTGCCGGCGGTCGCCTGCGGCCAGGCGGTGGCCAGCGACGGCGAGCAGGGCCGGGGCAACGGCCACGGCCACCACCGCCCGCCGCGCAAGGAGGTCCACTACCCCGGCGGCGGCGAGCCGCCGGAGAACCCGCTGTTCAGCCCGATCGTGACCTACGGGAACATGGTCTTCGTCTCGGGCATCGGCGCGCACTTCGAGGGCGACATCCGCTCCCACACCGACCACGTGCTGGGCGAGATCGAGCGCTACCTGGAGTCGGTCGGCTCGTCCATGGAGAAGGTCCTCAAGGTCAACGTCTACCTCGACACCCTGGACGACTACGACGGGATGAACGAGGTCTTCCGCGGCCGCTGGGGCACGGAGCCGGGCGTGCGCACCACCATCGCGGCCGCCGCCGGCATCCCCGGCGACTCCCTGGTCGAGATCGACTGCATCGCCGTCATCTGACGATCCGCACCGGTCCGTACCGCACGCGCCACCACCACCTGACACAGAGATGGGGAATCGAGTCGGCATGCACGTGAGATCGCGAGTTTCCCGGACGGTACTCCCCGCGGCGCTGACCCTCGTCCTGGGCGCCACCACCGTGAGCGCCTCGGCGCCCGCGGACGCCCGGGCCGAGGGGAAGGACGCCGAGGGGGCCGCGTACGACCTCGTCATCCGGCGGGGCCACGTCATCGACCCGAAGAACGGCATCGACGGCGTCCGCGACGTCGCCGTCAAGGACGGCAGGATCGCCCGGGTGGCGCGGCACATCGACGCCTCCGGGGCGGAGAAGACCGTCGAGGCCCGCGGCGAGTACGTCACCCCCGGCCTGGTCGACATGCACGCGCACCTGTTCCCGGGGCCGAAGCAGGACTACGCCAACGGCTGGCACGGCGTGGCGCCCGACGGCTTCACCTTCCGCTCCGGTGTGACCACGGCCGTGGACACCGGCTCGTCGGGCGCGAGCAACTTCGCGCAGTTCAAGGAAGAGGTCATCGACAAGTCCAAGACCCGGGTGCTGGCGTTCCTGAACATCGTCGGCAAGGGCATGGCCGGCCACCCGTACGAGCAGGACCTGTCGGACATGGAGCCCGGGCCCGCGGCGAAGGTGGCGAAGGAGTTCCCGGAGACCATCGTCGGCATCAAGACGGCGCACTACAACGGCCCCGAGTGGGACCCGGTCGAGAACTCCGTCGCGGCCGGCGAGGCGGCCGGCATCCCGGCCATGGTCGACTTCGGCGCGGACAGCCCGGAGCGCCCGCTGTCGCAACTGCTCACCGAGAAGCTGCGCCCGGGCGACGTCTACGCGCACATGTTCTCCGGGCTCCGCGGCGAGCTGGGCGCGGACGGCAGGCTCAACCCGGCCATGCACGAGGGCCGCGACCGCGGCATCGTGTTCGAGGTCGGCCACGGCGGCGGCAGCTTCTCCTGGGACGTGGCGGTGCCCGGGATGCAGGAGGGCTTCACACCCGACGTCATCTCCACCGACCTGCACATCTCCAGCATGAACAGCGGCATGAAGGACCTGTCCAACGTCATGTCGAAGTTCCTGACGCTCGGCATGCCGCTGGAGGACGTCGTCGAGGCGGCCACCTGGAAGCCGGCCCGGACCATCCAGCGGCCGGAGCTGGGCAACCTGTCGCCCGGCGCGCCCGCGGACATCGCGGTGTTCTCCCTGGAGCGCGGCAGGTTCGGCTTCGTCGACAGCTTCGGCTGGCGGGTCGACGGCAACAGGAAGCTGGTCGCCGAGACGACCGTGCGCGCCGGCGAGGTCGTCTGGGACCTCAACGGCCAGGCCGCGCCCGAGTGGCACCCGGGGGCGAACCCGCCGGAGAACGTGGCCGGGGACCACGAGCACTGACCGCCGCGAACCGTCCCCGCCCCGCCCCGGAGGGCGTCCCGGCCCGGACCGGGACGCCCTCCGGGGCCCCGGCCTGCGCCCGCCGCGCGCACCCGCGGGTGTGCCGCCCGGCCGCAGCCCGGTCGCCGGCCGGTCAGGCGTTGCCGCGGAACGCGCGCAGCACCGCCCGGCCCTTGGCGTTGTCGGAGACCATGTAGACGGTGCTGCCGTCCCAGGCGAACGTGGCCGTGGAGGGCGAACCCATCGACTGGCCCTTGACCGCCAGCGCACCGATCACCGTGGTCTCGCCGCTGCGCACGTCGTACTCCGTCAGCTCCAGGTGGAAGCCCTCCTGGGGCTTCGCGGCGGCGATCAGCCGGCCGTCGGTGCCGTCGTAGCCGATCATCTGGAGATAGGCGCT
The DNA here is from genome assembly GCF_039531005.1 of Streptomyces synnematoformans. Classification (NCBI taxonomy): domain Bacteria; kingdom Bacillati; phylum Actinomycetota; class Actinomycetes; order Kitasatosporales; family Streptomycetaceae; genus Streptomyces; species Streptomyces synnematoformans. Next base: position 926 of record NZ_BAAAPF010000227.1, on the reverse strand, counting down.
CTTCGGCGTGTTCCACAGCAGCTTGCCCGACGTGAGGTCCACGGCGGCGAAGTGGACGTTGTCGCCGTACTCGGTGACGAGCACCCCGTCCTCGGTGACGAAGGTGTGGTCCGCCTCGAACTGCAGCTCGGCCTTCTCGCCGGTGAGCGGGATGAGCTTGCCCTGCTCGCCGTCGTCGGAGAAGGACTGCACGAACCGGTTCTCGTCGTCGTCCTGGAGGAGCACGGTCAGCGGGTCCTCGCCGAGGATGCGCTGGGCCTGCAGCTCGACGCCGGGGAACCGCCACGGCTCGCCGCCGTGGCGGGTGTCGAGGACGCTGAGCTGGTGGCGGGGGGAGACGTCCGTGCACTCGCTGCTGCCGACGGCGTGGTCGTCGCCGAGGACGAGGGTGGAGTCGCAGTCCTGGCCGCGGGAGGTGAAGTCCAGCCCGGGGGCGCCGCCCTTGGCCGTCCAGTTGTTGACGTACATGCCGATGTTGGTGCTGATCGTGTCGTCGTTGACGGTCAGGACGGGGTTGGAGGTGCTGACGTCCCCGGCGAGGTTCTGGTGCCACAGCAGCGTGCCGGTGTCGACCTCGACCGCCGCGAGGTACGCGCAGTCGTCGCCGCCGGCGTCGAAGGCCACCGCGCCGATGCCGCCGGGGCTGATGGTGCGGGACATGGCGCACAGCTCGCCGGCGTGCTTCGGCTTCTTCACCCGCCACGTCTCCTTGCCGGACCGCACGTCGTACGCGCGCATGCCGCCGCGCTCGTCGCCGTAGACGACGTGGCCGCCGGCCGGCCACAGGCCGGGCAGGCTGCTCGCGTCGCCGCTGGCGACGTGGGTGCCCGTGAGCGGCGTCGACCACAGCTGCTCCAGCGCGTTCGACGGCAGTTCGTCCTGCACCGTGCCGCTGCTCCCGCCGCCGTCGTCGTCGGAGAGGAAGA
>NZ_BAAAPF010000226.1:0-11978 GCF_039531005.1 Streptomyces synnematoformans | reverse complement strand
GCCCGGCCGCCCGCCGCTCCCCCGGCCCCGGCGTCCGCGACCGCGACGGCCGCTACCGCGCCGCCGAGCACCGTTCTGCGCTGGATGTGCCGTCCTGTCGGCATGCGTAGCTCCGATTCCGTTGCGAATGACAACAGTTGCGAGTTGCTACGGATACCTTCACGGCGCGGGCCGAAAATCCGGGTAAAGAGGCGGGCCCGACCGGCCGTCGCCACCGGCTACGATCCGGAGGATGAGCCAGCCGGAGCCGCGTCCCCCGTCGCTGCTCGACCTGCCGTCGTACCTGGCCGGCCAGGTGTCCCGCTACGGCCGCCGGCGGCTGGCGGAGGTGCTGGCCCGCGAGGACCTGCTCCTGGTGCACCACGCGGTCCTCTGCGCGCTCGACGACGCGGGACCGCGGTCGCAGCAGCAGGTCGCCGACGCACTCGACCTCGACAAGAGCCATCTCGTCGGCCGGATCGACCTGCTGGAGCAGCGCGGCCTGCTCAGCCGTACCCGCGACCCGGCCGACCGTCGCCGCCACCGTCTCGCGCTCACCCCGGCCGGGCACCGGCTGCTGGAGCGCCTCCGCCCGGTGGCCGCGGAGTCGCAGCGGCCGCTGCTCGCCGCGCTGACCGAGCCGGAGCGGGAGCAGCTGATGTCCCTGCTGCGCCGGGCGCTGGCGGCCAACGACGCCGCCCGCCTCGGCCGCGGCGCGGACCGGGACCCGGACCTGGCGCCCCGCACCGCCGACGACGACGAGGCACCGCCGCTCTGAGCCGCCCAGCCGGCCCCGGGGAGCGGCCCGGGTCTACCCGTCCTCGCCGTAGAGGCGGGCGACGTCCTTCGAGTCGAGCCACCCGCTGTACGCGGGCGACTTCGGCCAGCCCTCCGGCGAGTCCTGCCACTCCTCCTGCCGGCCGTACGGCAGCACGTCGACCAGCGGGAAGGTGTAGCTCAGCTGCTCGGTGCCGCGGCCGGTGGTGTGCCAGGTGCGGTAGACGGTGTCGCCGTCGCGCAGGAAGACGTTGAGCGCGAACCCGCCGCCGGGCGGGGCGTCGACGTCGGCGCCGAACGGGCTGTTCGCGGTGGAGTACCAGGTCATCTTGTTGCCGACGCGCTTCTTGTACGCGAGCGCCTCGTCGATCGGGCCCTGCGTGACGATGACGAACCGCGCGTCGTAGGGCTCCAGGAAGTCCAGCCGGGCGAACTGCGCGGTGTAGCTCGTGCAGCCCCCGCACTGCCACTCCTTGCCCTCGAACCACATGTGGTTGTAGACGATCAGCTGGGACCTGCCGTCGAAGATGTCGACCAGCCGGACCGGCCCGTCCGCGCCCTCCAGGGTGTAGTCGGGCATCTGGACCATCGGCAGCCGGCGCCGCTGGGCGGCGATGGCGTCCAGCTCCCGGGTCGCGGCCTTCTCCCGGACGCGCAGTTCGTCCAGCTCGCGCCGCCACGTCTCGGCGTCGGTGACGGGCGGCAGTGCCTTGGCGGTCATGGTGTTCCTCCGGCGTTCGGGAATTCCCTTCCGTACGGGTAGACCGCCCGGCCCGGCGGAACTCATCGGTGGGCACGGTGGCACTCGGTCACGTACGGCATCGCCGCCGGCCGCTCCGCCGCGAGCAGCGCGCGCACCCGGTCCAGCAGACGGGCGCGTACGGCGGGCGCCAGGGTGATCACGTAGCTGCGGGACGTGACCATGTCGACGATCCCGTCGGCCGACACCGGGTGGCGCCAGCGGAAGTCGCGCCGCTCGACCGGGCCGAACGGCGCGCCGACGCGGTCCGCCTGCCGGTCCTCTGCGGGCGCCGCCGCGTGGTCGCGCAGGATGCGGCCCAGCTCCGCGACCCAGGGCACCGACTCGTCGCGGCTGTTCCACACCAGGGCGAGCCGGCCGCCGGGTCGGAGCACCCGGGCGGCCTCCGGGACGGCGCGCGCGGGGTCGACCCAGTGCCACGCCTGGGCGCAGACGACCGCGTCCGCGCTCGCGTCGGGCAGGGGTATCGCCTCGGCGGTGCCGTCGAGCACCCGCACGCCGGGGAGCACGCGGGCGAACTCCTCCCGCATGCCGGCCGAGGGCTCCACGGCGACGAGTTCCCGGCCGGGAGCGCGCAGCGCGCGGGTCAGCTTGCCGGTGCCGGCGCCGAGGTCGACCACCGTGCGGGCGGCGTCGGGCACCAGCCAGGCCGCCGCCTCGGGCGGGTAGGGCGGGCGGCCGCGCTCGTAGGCGCCGGCCGCGGCTCCGAACGAGGCGGCCTGGCGGCTCTTCCCGCTCCCTCCGCCCTGCTCCGGCTGCTCCGAGGGCTCCGGGCGTTCCCGGCCGTTCCGCTCACCCTGCTCGTGCGTCGAGGTCATGTCCGGCATCGTGCCAGGCGTCCGCCCGCTGCACCTGGGCGGCCAGCAGCCGGAGCGCGTCGGCGGAGGCGGCGTCGCCCGGGGTGTAGACCTCCAGCCGGTGGTCGGGGCTCTCGGGCTGGAGCCAGACCTGGTAGTCGACGTGGAGCGCGCCGACGGTGGGGTGCCGCAGGTGCATGGCGCCCACGGTGCAGTCGGCGACGTCGCCCCTGGCCCACAGCGCGGCGAAGTCCGCGCTGCCCATGGCGAGTTCGCCGATCAGCTCGGCGAGGCGGGCGTCGGCCGGGTAGCGGCCGGCGGTCAGCCGCAGGTACGCGGCGTGGACGCGGGCCAGCTCCGCCCAGTTGGCGTGCTGGTCCCGGACCAGCGGGTCGAGGAAGAACATCCGGGGGACGGACGGGCGGCGCGCGGGGTCCCGGGGCGCGTCGAAGCCGACGTGTTCGGCGACGAGCGCGTGGCCGGTGCGGTTCCAGGCCAGCACGTCGCCGCGGCGGCCCAGCACGACGGCCGGCGTGGACTCGTCCAGGGACCGCAGCAGCGCCAGCACCCGGGGGTGCGGCTGCTCGGGGGCGGGGCGGACCAGCCGCGGCGCGGTGGGCCGGACGGCGAGGTTGTGCAGGTGGACCGTCTCGACCGGGTCCAGCCGCAGCACGCGGGCGAGCGCGTCGAGGACCTGCCGGGACGCGGTGCCGGCCTGCCCCTGCTCCAGCCGCGTGTAGTAGCCGGCGCTCACCCCGGCGAGCTGCGCGAGCTCCTCCCGGCGCAGGCCCGGCACCCGGCGGGCGCCGCCGTACGTTTCGAGTCCGGCGGCGGCGGGCGTGATCCGGTCGCGGCGGCTCTTCAGGTACGCCCCGAGGCTCTCCGTCTCCATGTCCCCGAGGCTACGCGGGCGCCGGCCGGGGATCGCCGGCCGAGGGTATCCCCGCCGGGTGTACCCACGGTGCGGGGATGGCTGCCGGCCGGGCGGCGGAGCACCGTCGTGGCCATGGACGTACGCCCTGCTTCCCCCTCCCCCGGCCCTTCCGCCGCTCCGCCGCCCGGGCTGCGGGCGTGGCTCGGCCTGCTCGTGGTGCTCGGCCCGGTGCTGCTGGTCGCGATGGACGGCTCGGTGCTGTTCCTGGCGATGGCCCGGATCTCCGCGGACCTGTCGCCGTCCGCGGACCAGGCGCTGTGGATCCTCGACGGCTACGGGTTCGCGGTCGGCTCCCTGCTCATCGCGTTCGGCGCGATCGGCGACCGCTACGGGCGGCTCCGGCTGCTGATGACCGGCGCGGCGGTGTTCGGCGCCGCCTCGGCGGGTGCGGCGTTCGCGCCGTCGGCGGAGCTGCTGATCGTGTTCCGGGCGCTGATGGGCGTGGCCGGCGCCACGCTGCTGCCGTCGGCGCTCGCGGTGCTGAGCGAGCTGTTCCCCGACGCGCGGCGGCGCGCGCAGGCGATCGGGATCTTCGCCGCGGCCTTCGCCGCCGGCTTCGCGATCGGCCCGGTCGTCGGCGGCCAGCTGCTCGCCCACTTCCGGTGGGGCTCGGTGTTCCTGATCAACCTGCCGGTCGTCACGCTGTTCCTGCTGCTGGCCCCGCGGCTGCTGCGCGAGGTGCGCGCCTCGGGGCCGGGGCGCGTCGACGCGCCGAGCGTGCTGCTCTCCGCCGCGGGCATCCTGCTGACCGTCTACGGGATCAAGCGGTCGGCGGCCGAGGGGCTCGCGGCCGTGCCGCTCGTCGCGGGCGGCGCGGGCGTGGCCGTGCTGTGGTGGTTCGTACGCCGGCAGCTACGGCTGGCGTACCCGCTGATCGACTTCCGCCTCTTCCGCGACCGGGTGTTCGCGATCGCGGCGATCACCGGGCTGCTGCCGCTGGCCGCCTGGTCGGCGGTGGCGTACCTCGGCGGGATCTACCTGCAGTCCGTGCGCGGGTTCGACGTCTTCGACGCGGCGCTCGTCGCGCTCCCCGGCGCCGTCGTGCTCACCGTCACCTGCGTCGTCACCCCGGCGGTGGTCGCCCGCACGGGCACCCGGGCCGCGCTGCTGGCCTGCCACCTCCTCATCGCCGGGGGGCTGCTGCTGGTCCTGCCCACGAGCGCCTCGGGCGGCACCGGCTGGTACGTCGCGGCCACCGTCGTCACCGGCGTCGGCTACGGCATCTCGTTCGCCGTCGTCGCCGACACGGCCGTCGCGGCGGTGCCCCCGGAGCGCGCCGGGTCGGCGGGGGCGATCGCCGAGACGAGCAACGAGCTCGGCAACGCCCTCGGCATCGCGCTGCTCGGCTCGCTCGCGGCGCTGGTCTTCCGGCTGCGGGGGCCGGACCTCGCCGGCACGCTCACCGAGACGCTGCAGGTGCCGGGGATCACCGCGGCGGCGGCCGGGGACGCGGAGGCCGCCTTCGTCACCGGCCTGCACGCCGCCGCGCTGGTCGCGGCGCTGCTACACGCCGCGCTTGCCGCGTTCACCCTGCGGCACCTGCTGCGGGACGGGAGACGGGCGGGGGCCGCGGACCCGGCCGGGGCCGCGGCCCGGGGGCCCGCCGGGTGAGGCGCCGGGCCCGGCGGATCAGCCGGCGGCGCCGTCCTCCGCCCCGTCGCGCATCGCCGCGTCGAGCGCCGGCCGCAGGTGGGCGTACGCCCAGGCGGCGAGCGTGGTGGGCGTGGTGGTGAGCACGTCGCGCGGCTGCTCGGGGACGAGGTCCCGGGTGCCGGCGGCCATCCCGGCGATGGCCGCCACGGCGCCGGGCGGCAGCCCGGCCGCGCCCAGGGCCTCGCGTACGTCGTCGTCGCCGACCGCCTGCACCCGCACCGGCCGGCCCAGGGCCCCGGTGAGGATCTCCGCGACCTGCACGAAGCTCAGGTCCTCGGGCCCGTGCACGCCCTGCACCACGCGCCCCTTCCAGTCCTCGGCGAGCAGCCGGGCGGCGACGACGTCGCCGATGTCGCGCGGGTCGACCCACGCCATGGGGCGCTCCGGGTGGAACTGGGTGGGCAGCACGCCCCGGGCCAGGTCGTCCAGGGACATGGCGAGGTTGCTGAAGAAGTAGCCGCAGCGCAGGTGCAGGGTGTCGGCGCCGGTGGCGTCGAGGCTCTCCTCGATGCGCCCGAGCGCGTCGATGTGCCCGGCGCCCCGGCGCAGTTCGGCCCCGACGCTGCTGAGCAGCACGACCCGCGCGACGTCGCCGGCGCGGGCGGCCTCGACGACGCCGGCGGCGGCCTGCTCGGAGGCCGCCACCGGGTCGGCCCCGGTTGGGGGTACCCCCACGCCCGCAGGGCGTAGGGGGAGGGGCGGGTCGACCCAGAAGACGGTCCGCGCCCCGGCGGTCGCGGCGCGGACGAACGCGGTGTCGGTGAGGTCGCCGCGCCGTACGTCGACGAGGTCGCGGGTCGCCGGGTCCAGCCGCGCGGGGTCGCGCACGAGCACCCGGGGGCGTACGCCGGCCTGCAGCAGGAGGCGGACGGCGCGGGATCCGACGCGGCCGGTGGGGGTGGTGACGGCAATGGTCATGGAGGGTGCCTCTCGTGTCTCGGCTCACCGTCACCGTAGAGGCGCATGCGGACAGTTCCCGACCTCTTGGACCCCGGCGGGCGAGGCGCCGCCGGGTGTCCCGGCTCCGCCCCGGTGCCGCACCGGGGCGGAGGGAGGCCGGGGCTCAGCGGCGGCCGTGGATGTACGGCTGCATGAAGTCGTAGAACCGGTCGGCGACCTCGGTGCCGATCCGCTCCCCCTCCAGGACCGACGGGACGAAGTGCACGCCGCCCCAGACCCGGCTCATGCCGCACTGCCTGGTCCAGTCGGTCCAGTTGTCCCACCGCAGCGTGAGGTCCCTGCCGGGGGTCAGCCCGGGCTCGATCTCCGAGGAGCCCTGCGGGAAGACGAAGGTGATGTCGGCCTCGTCGGTGCCGTTGAAGCGGCGGCCGACCTGGGCGCCGGCCGCGCAGATGCTGCCCGAGGCCGAGGGGTACTCGGGGTGGTCCGCCGTGTTCAGGTAGCTCCTCCACTGGTCGGCGGGCATGTCCGTGACCGTGCCCTTGCCGGGGCCGCCCCAGGCGGTGACGTGGCGGTCGCCGTACACGTGGCGGATGGCGCTGAACGGGCGCACCGCGTCGTACCTGCGCTTGTCCCGGAAGATGGCGATCATCGTGTCGAAGATGGCGAGGTTCGCGGTCGCGCCGCGGACGACGGACTCGCCGAGGTCCACCTCCTCCAGCCGCAGTCCGAGGCCCAGACCCACGCTGACGCCGTCGAACTTGTCGTCGAAGGACTCCGCGAGCATCTTCTGCTCGTCCGTCAGGGCGGCGGATATCGCGAGCACCTCGTCGACCTGCTTCTTGTACGCGCGCCTGTCCCGGTGGTCGCTCGCGGACGGCGGCGGGGCGCCGAACCTCCGCGGGTCGGGGCCGATCGGCTTGGCACGGCCCATCTGCGGGGTGACGAACTGCTGGATGCGGAAGATGCCGTTTCCGGGGGTGGTGAAGCCGGGCTGCCAGCGGGAGGGGTTGCGCAGCCTGTAGACCGTGTTCACGGGCTCGTAGTCGGTGTAGTCGGCGTAGGGCCGGCGGTGGTAACGGCGGCCGCCCTCGTCGCCGAGGAGGTTCATGCCGTCCCTGGCGCGGTTGTCGAGCACCCGCCGCGCGGCGAGGTTGCCGATGCCGGAGGGGGTGGTCTCGTTCTCCCGGTCGTCGTCCGGGTCGAGGCCGACGTTGCTCAGCATCTCGCGCCACTTGTCGGCGCGGGAGGGCACGACGGCGTGGAGGACCCGGTGGATGGCGTACAGAAGGGCGATGTTGCCGTTCCTGTTGGTGGACCGCTCGGACGCGGGCCGGCGCGGGATGTCCGAGTAGAGGCCGACGGCGGTCGGGTGGTAAGGGGCGTACGCGTCGAAGAACGACGCCCACTCGATGGCCGCGAAGTGGGTGAAGACCGTGGCGTCGTTGCCCAGGGGCGTCAGCGCCTCCCGGAGGTACGGCGGCATGAACGTGAAGACGTACCCGAGGGCGTTGCCGTTGTCGAAGTCGAAGTCCGCGCCGTCGCCGTCGCGGGCGCCGGCGCCGGTCCGGTCCGCCGCGGCCGCGCTGCCCGGAAGCAGCGGAGCGGCAGCCGCGGCGGTGCCCATCGCGACGAGACCCCGGCGGGAGAGGCGGCTGCCGGTGGCGGCTGCGGGTCTTTCGGACATGTGTCGGCCTCCTGGCTCGCGTTCGCTGAACGCCACCCCGCTCGGTGCGGTGGGGGATGCACAATCAGATGGAACGTGCAGGCCGGGGCGGCTCGACCCTGCGCCGCTAAACGTACATGTGGACGCCCTCCTCCCTATATGGCACGTTCATGCCACGAAACCGTGATCCCGGGTCAGCCGGTGCGGCCGACCGGCTCAGTCGCTCGTGGCCGCCTTGCCGGCCCGCGCCTTCTTGGTGCTCTGGCGCGGCACGTCCGCCTCAGCGCTGACGTCCGAGGCGAACGCCTCCGCGCTCGCCTCGGCGGCGATGTCGCTGATGTCCTCGTTGATCTCGTGCGCGGCCCGTTTCACATCGACCGCCAGTTTTACCGACGTCTTGATGGTGCCGCGGACGACCGGCCGCACCACTTTCTTGATAAGCGGTGCCGATACCGCACCGACCAAAAACACGGGAAGCACGGGTAGCATTTTCGGTGCCCACCCCTCTCGATATTCGTTCACGTTCCCCGTCTGCCAGTTCCGAGCCTAGCCGACGAGGCCAATAGCGCACCATCTGACCTGCGAGTATTCACTCTTTCGAGTGCCGCGGGATTGATTTGATCTTTCGCTTCTCCGGGTGGCCTATCGTTTCCCGCGTGGACGAACAGGAAAACCGGGAAGACGGCGTTGTCTATTCCGCGGAACTGCGGCACGCGGACGGCGAGTATTTCCTCACCATCAACGACCACCTGGGCGACAGGACCGAAGTCTTCCCGGTGTCGCGCAAGGCCGTGAAGAGAATCCCGCTCTACCTTTCCGCGCTCCGGAGCAAACTCCCCTGAGCCGTCGTCACCACCACCGCTGCCGCACCACACGCCCGCCGGCCCGGGAGCCTTCGAGCAGGGAGTGCGCCAGCACGCTGTACAGGATGTCGTTCGGGCCGTCGGCGATCCGGAGCCCGCGGATGTCGCGGAGGCGCTTCTCCATCGGCGTGTGACACGTGTACCCGTCGCTGCCGTGGAGCTGGAGCCCGAGGTCGACCGCGCGGTAGGCCGCGTCCGTGGCCAGCGCCTTCGCGGCGGAACAGGCCGCCACGTCCACGGCGTCCGCGTCCCGGTCCATGCTCTCCAGCAGCGAGAAGCACCAGGCGGTGGCCGCCTGCAGCTCCGCCGCCGCGGTACCGAGCCGGGAGACCACGGACGGGATGGTCGACAGCGACGTCCTGCCGACGCTGCGCCGGCGGGTACGGGCCATCGCCTCGTCGATCGCGGCGGCGGCCGCGCCGAGGCAGACCAGCGCCATCATCACGCGCCAGCCGGCGAAGTGCGCGTCGAAGATCCTGCGGCCGTCGCCGGGGGCGCCGAGCAGCCGGTCGCGCCCGACCCGTACGCCGTCGAAGTGCAGGTGGCCCAGGCTCCAGCCGCGCAGGCCCAGCGGAGCGGCGGTATGGGTGCGGACGCCGGGGGCGTCTGTCGGCAGCCACAGCGCCGACAGCGGCACCTCGCGCAGCCCGGCCGCGTCGCCGCCGCGGCCGCCGTCGGCGGCCAGGGCCGCGGCCTGTTCGGGCGTGACCACCTTGCAGAAGACGACGAAGCCGACGGCCTCGTCGACCCGGCCGACCAGGCCCTTGGTGCCCGAGAGCACCAGGTGGTCGCCGTGCTCGACGGCCGCGGTGCGCAGGCCGCGCAGGTCCGAGCCGGAGTGCGGCTCGCTGGCGGCGACACCCGCCAGTTCACCGTGCTCCACCACCCGTTCGCGTACCGCGCGGACCACCCCGGGCGGCCCGTACCGCAGGGCCATCGCCCCGTGGCCCGAGCTGAAGACCTCGCGCGCGTCGCAGTCGCGCCGTCCGGCCAGGAACATCGCGAGCCCCTGCGCCACCCGCTCCAGCCCCGCGGGCACGACCGGGCCGTCGCCCCGGTCCGCGTCCTCGCCGCGCCCGCCGCCCGGTACGTCCGCCGGGGGCGCCACGTCGAACCCCGTCAGCCCCGACCGGGCCGCGTGTCCGCGCAGTTCGAGCCAGGGCGGCCGGGCCGCGTCCTCCGTGACGGGCTCGGGCAGGTGCCGGTCGAGGAAGTCGGTGACGCGGGCGGTGAAGTCCGCGAGCGCGGGATAGCGGGCCAGCACGGCGCGGAACTCCGGGGAGGTCGCGTACGGGCCGCCGGCGGCCGGGAGTCCGGGCCCGGGGCGGGCCGGCGCGCGGCCGCCCGGCGCGGCGGACACCGGCGTCGCGGATGCCGGTGCGGCGGTGGTCCGCGACGTCATCGGCCGCCCTCCGCTGCCTCGGCGAGGCTGCGTGGCCGCATGTCGGTCCACGTCCTCTCGACGTACTCCAGGCACGCCTGCCGGGAGTCCTCGGGAAGGACGACGGTCCAGCCTCGCGGCACCTCGGCGAAAGCCGGCCAGAGCGAGTGCTCGCCCTCGTCGTTGACGAGCACCAGGAAGCGGGCTTCGTCGTCCTCGAACGGATTGGTCGCGTGCGTCATTCCACGCTCCTGGTTCTCAACGGACATCCATTGTCTCGGTTCAGCGGCTTTCTCACGGCACCGTGTGTTGTTACCACCCGAAGGAATGACCACCTGCTAAGCGTGCGCGGACCCGCCGGACTGCAGCTTCCACAGGGAGCTGTAGACGCCGCCGCGCGCGACGAGTTCGTCGTGGGTGCCCCGCTCGGCGACCTGCCCCCCGGGGGCCATGACGTAGATGCGGTCCGCGCCCTGGACGGTGGAGAGCCGGTGGGCGATGACGAGCATCGTGCGGTCGATCCCGAAGACCTGCAGGGCCCGCTGGATGGTGGCCTCGGTCTCGTTGTCGACAGCGGACGTGGCCTCGTCGAGGATGACGACGGGCGGGTCGCGCAGGACGGTGCGGGCCAGCGCGATGCGCTGGCGCTGCCCGCCGGAGAGCGCGGACCCACGCTCCCCGACCCGGGTGTCGTAGCCGTCGGGGAGGCTGTCGATGAACGTGTGCGCGCCGGCCGTGCGGGCGGCGGCGACGAGTTGCGCCTCGGTGGCGTCGAAGGTGCCGTAGCGGATGTTCTCCGCGATCGTCGCGTCGAAGAGGAACGGCTCCTGCGTGACGTACCCGATCGTCCGCCGCAGGTCGGGCAGCGCCAGGCCGCGCACGTCGGCGCCGTCGAGCAGCACCTGACCGCGGTCGGGGTGGCGGAAGCGCATGAGGAGCTTGGCGACCGTGGTCTTGCCCGCGCCGGTGGTGCCGACGAGGGCGGTGGTCCGGCCGGGCGGGATCACCAGCGAGGTGTCGCGCAGCGCGGGCGGCCGGCCGGGGTAGGCGAAGGTCACCTTCCGCAGCTCGATCCGGCCCCGGCCGCGGGGCGGCAGCGCCCCGCGGCCTTCCCCGGGCGGCTCCCCAGGCGGCTCCCCGGGCGGGCCCGCGGGCAGTTCAGCGGGCGGCTCCGCGGGCCCGGCCGGCTCCACGGGCAGCTCGTGCAGCCCCTCGATCCGGTCCAGGGCGGCCAGGGTGCGCTGGTAGTGGTCGGAGGCGCTGCCGACGCGGGACAGCTTCAGCATGGCGATGCCCGGGAGTTCGATCAGCGGGCCGAACGCCGCCGTCGCCAGCTCGCCCCGCAGCACGGCCCGCCCGCCCAGCAGCACCGTGCCGACGAGCGCGGAGCCGCCGGCCAGCCGCAGGATCTGCGGCGGCAGCGCGGCGCTGCGGCCGGCGGAGCGGTTGGCCTCGCTGCACCGGCCGTTCAGCTCGTCGATACGGGCGATCTCGTGCGCCTCCGTCGTCGCGGCCTTGATGGTGGTGTGCGCGTGCAGGTTCTCGGTCACCCGGCTGTTCAGCTCCGCCCGGCGCTCGCCGCAGGCGGCGGTGTCCGCGACCGCGCGCTCGTGGAAGCGGAACGACAGCCAGGTGACGAGCGGGATCGGCGCGAAGGCGATCCAGGCGAGCTGCGGGGCGAGCAGCAGGAACATCGGCACGAGCAGCGCCAGGCCGGCGCCCATCTGCACGACGTCGTGCATGTTCGTCCCGACGAACGTGCCGAGCTGCCCGACGTCCTCGGACAGCACGGCGTTGACGCGGCTGACGCGGGCGTCCTCCAGGTCGGCCGGGGCCACGCTCTGGACGTGGGCGTAGGTGCGGGTGCGCCAGTCGTCCTCGACGTCCTGGGCCAGCCCGCGCCAGGCGACGCCGGCGGCGTAGCCGGTGCCCGCCATGACGGCGCAGGCGAACGCGCCGGCGCCGGCGAGGGTGCCGAGCTGGGCGGAGACGCCGGTGATGCCGTAGCGGGCGAGGGTGGCGCTGCCGCCGCGCGCGACCAGCAGCACGATCGAGGGCGTGAGCGCGAACAGCGCCATCTCCGCCAGCGTGGACAGGGCGGAAAGCAGCGTCGCCACGGCGAACCTGCGCCGGTGCCGGCCGACGATGCGGGCGACGGCGTGGCCGCGCGGGCCGGCCGCGCCGGGCCCCTCCCGGGCCCGGTCCGTTCTGTGCCACGCGCGCCGCACGACGGCGGCCGTCGCCGCGGCCGCTGCGCCGAGTGTCAGC
>NZ_BAAAPF010000225.1:0-12018 GCF_039531005.1 Streptomyces synnematoformans | reverse complement strand
CGCGGCGAGGCGGCGCTCGCCCGGCTGCTGCGCACCGCCGCGGTCTCGGCCTTCCGCCCGCTGCTGCTGGCCGTCGCGACCGTCACCGTCGCCCCGGTGCGGAGCACCGGCCGCCCCGGCCGCCGGTGGGGCCGTACCCGCGCCCCCCGCCCGCAGCCGCACCTGCTGCACTCGGTCCTGCGGCGTGGCCCGCCGTGCCCGGCCGCTGCCTGATCCGGCAGCACCGCCGACCCAGCACGTCACAGGCCATACCGACCACATACGAGGACCTCCCACCATGAGCAAGCGAAACAGCCAGGAAGCCAAGCGCGCCGCGCGCGAGCGGCTGCGCATCGAGCGCGAGAAGCAGGCCAAGAAGGAGAAGGTGCGCCGGCAGCTCTTCGTCGGCGGTGCCGTCGTCGGCCTGCTGGCCGTCGTCGGCGGCGTCGCCTTCGCGGTCACCAGCCTCGGCGGCGACGACGACGGCAGCGGCAAGGACTGGGGCGCCGCGAAGAACGCCAAGCTCGTCCAGCCCGCGAACGCCGAGGGCGAGAAGGGCACCACCGTCGTGCTCGGCGGCAAGGACGCGGAGAAGACGATCGACGTGTACGAGGACCTGCGCTGCCCCGCCTGCGCGCAGTTCGAGCAGCAGCTCGGCGAGCGGGTCAAGAAGGGCGCCGAGGACGGCAAGTACCAGCTGCGCGTGCACCTCGGCGACATCATCGACGGCAACTTCGGCGGCAGCGGCTCCAAGAACGCCGCCAGCGCCCTGGGCGCCGCCCTGGACGTCAGCACCGAGGCGTTCAAGGAGTACCACGGGCTGCTCTACTCGGCCGAGCACCACCCGGCGGAGAACGAGGACAAGTTCGCCGACAACGACTACCTGCTGGACGTCGCCAAGAACGTCGACGAGCTGAAGGGCAACAAGCAGTTCCAGAAGAACATCAACAAGGGCACCTTCGACAAGTGGGCCCTGGAGATGATCAACAGCTTCGAGGACGCCGGCATCCAGGGCACGCCGACGATCAAGATCGACGGCGAGCAGGTCGAGGGCTCGGCGCTCCCCGCGGAGCTGGACAAGCTGGGCGCGTAGCCGCCGCGCCGACCCCGCGCTACGCGGCGGAGCGGCCGTCCAGCTCCGCCGCGAACGCGTCCGCCACCCGCCAGGCGGACTGCGTCGCCTCCGCGTCGTAGTCCGCCAGGCCGGGGTCGGTGAACAGGTGCCCGGCGCCCGGGTAGCGGAAGACCTCCACGTCGGCGCCGGCCCGCCCCATCCGCAGGTACCAGGCCGTCTGCCAGTCGTGCGTCTCGAACGGGTCGGGGTCGGCCACGTGCAGCTGCACCGGCAGCTCGCCGGAGGCGGCCACGGCGCCGTCGGCGACGTCGGACGTGCCGTGCATCAGCAGCAGCCCTCGCGCGTGCTTGTCGGCCAGCGCCAGGTTCTGCGCCAGTGCGCCGCCGAGCGAGAAGCCCGCGTACAGCACCCCGCCCGCCGAGTGCGGTGCCGCGGCCCGTACGGCCCGGGCCAGCAGCTCGTCCGTCCCGATCGCGTCCCTGACCTCCCTGCCTTCCTCGACCGTCGCCGGCGTACGCCCGTCGAAGAGGTCGGGGACGACCACCTCGTGCCCGGCGGCGCGCCAGCGCTCCGCCGTCGCGTGCACGGCCGGACGCACTCCGTACACGGAGTGGAAGAGCAGAATCGTCATGCGCCCATCCTGGCAGATACGGTCAGGAGGATCCGCGTTCGAAGGAGGCTCACGTGTCCACCGAGGATGTGCTCCGGCCCGTCCTGGTCATCGGCGGCGCCGCGGCGGTCACCGCGATCGCCGGGGTGGTGGTCGACCTGCTGCTGCGCCGCGCCGACGCGCGGCACCCCGAGACCCCGATATGGGGGCTGCTGCGCAGCTGCCGGGTGCCGCTGCAGCTCGCCGTCCTGACGTCGATCCTGATGGGCACGTACGAGCGCACCGACCTGACGCACAGCGACGACGGCCGCGCGGTCGTCGACCGGGTGCTGACGCTGCTGCTGATCGCGTCCGTGGCGTGGCTGCTGACGAAGGTGCTCGCGGTCGCGGTGGAGCTGACGTACCACCGCTACAAGGCCAAGGCCCGCGACTCCGCCCGCCGCCGGCGGGTGCGCACGCAGCTGACGCTGATCCAGCGCGTGGTGATGTTCGTCATCTGCACGGTCGCGGTGGCCGCCATGCTGCTGACGTTCCCGCAGATGCGGACGGTGGGCGCCTCGATGCTGGCGTCCGCCGGCGTCATCGGCATCATCGTGGGCATCGCCGCCCAGTCCACGCTGGGCAACCTCTTCGCGGGGCTGCAGATCGCCTTCGGCGACCTCGTGCGCATCGGCGACACGGTCGTCGTCGAGGGCGAGTGGGGGAAGGTCGAGGAGATCACGCTGACGTTCCTGACGGTGAAGACCTGGGACGAGCGCCGCATCACCATCCCCGTGTCGTACTTCACCGGCCAGCCCTTCGAGAACTGGTCGCGCGGCGGCGCCGAGATGACCGGCACGGTCTTCCTGCACCTGGACCACAGCACACCGGTGCCCGCGCTGCGCGAGCGGCTGCACGAGGTGCTGCTCGGCTGCGCACACTGGGACGGGCGGGGCTGGAGCCTGGTGGTCACGGACACCACGCCGACCACGATGGAGGTCCGCGCGCTGGCCACCGCGCGGAACGCGGACGCGCTGTGGGACCTGCGCTGCCTGGTGCGCGAGGAGCTGATCGGCTGGCTCCGGGAGAAGCACCCGTACGCGCTGCCGAAGGTGATGACGGCGCAGGCGCCGCTAGACGGCGCCCCCGCGCACGCTCCGGACGTCAAGCTGCCGTAGGACGCGGTCCACGATCTCCGGGTCGCAGCCCTCGCTGCGGGCGGCGAGCAGCTCGTGCCGGGCCGCGGACAGCAGCTCGGCGCTGATCTCCCGGCCGGTGCGCAGCCGCTCCAGCCGCCGGGCGTGCGCCTCGCGGCGGTCCTCGTCCACGAGGTCGGGGTAGAGGCGGGTGGCGATGCCGTAGGCGGCCCGCTGCAGCTGCTCCGCGCTGTCCTCCGGCAGCTCCTGGACCTGCTCGATCTCCGCCAGCCGGGCCCGCGCCGCCTTCGCGGCGCGCAGCGCCAGCC
Organism: Streptomyces synnematoformans; assembly: GCF_039531005.1. NCBI lineage: Bacteria > Bacillati > Actinomycetota > Actinomycetes > Kitasatosporales > Streptomycetaceae > Streptomyces > Streptomyces synnematoformans. The sequence goes on along the minus strand of NZ_BAAAPF010000225.1, from coordinate 8,910 downwards.
TGCGCTCCAGCCGCCGCTCGGCCTCGGTGTCGGCGCTGACGCCGAGCCGCTTGACCAGCCGGGGCAGGGTCAGGCCCTGGCAGACCAGGGTGGCCAGGACCACGGCGAAGGTGAGGAACAGCAGATCGCCGCGGTGCGGGAACGGGCCGCCGCCGTCCGCCTCCACCGGGATGGCCAGCACCAGCGCCACCGAGGCCACCCCGCGCATCCCCGCCCACCACATGACGACGGTCTCCCGCCAGGTCGTGGGGATCTCCTCGGCCTCGTCCGGGTGCCCGCCGCGCCGGTGCAGCCGCTGCGCCAGCCAGGAGGCGGGCAGCAGCCACAGCAGCCGTACGCCCACGACCACGCCCACGACGGCGGCGGCCGCGCCCACCAGCGCCCCGTCGAGGTCGCCGGAGCCGACGACGGCGTGCAGCTCAAGGCCGATCAGGCCGAAGGCGATGCCGGTGACGAGGGTGTCCACGACGTCCCAGAAGCTGCGCTCGGCGAGCCGGCCGAGGACGTCGTCGGCGTCCGTGGCGTGCTCCGACAGGTACAGCGCGGTGACGAGCACCGCCAGCACCCCCGAGCCCTCGGACTCGTCCGCGACGAGGTACGCGGCGAACGGCACCGGCAGCGTGCAGCCGATCTTCAGCGTGGGGTCGTCGAGCAGCCGCATCAGCCGCTCCGTGGCCCAGCCGAGGGCGAAGCCGACGGCGAGCGCGACGACGGCGGACAGCGCCAGCATGCCCGCGGCGCCGGTGACCGAGAAGGTGCCGGTGACCGCCGCGGCGATGGCGACGTGGTAGAGCACGATCGCGGTGACGTCGTTGAAGAGCCCCTCCCCCTCCGGGATCGACACCAGCCGGCGCGGCAGCCCGAGCGAGCCGGCGACGGAGGTGGCGGCGATCGGGTCGGGCGGCGCCACCAGCGCGCCCAGCGCCACGGCGGCGCTTGGGTCTGTGCCCTTGCGGCAGCCCGGGGACGGCGGCCTGCACGGTGGCCGCGACGGCCGCGGTGGTGACGAAGACCAGCGCGACGGCGAGCAGCAGGATGGGGCGCAGGTTGGCCGCGAACTGCCGCCAGGAGGTGCGCTGGACGGCGGCGTAGAGCAGCGGCGGCAGCACCAGCGGCAGGATGTGGTCGGGCGGGATCTCGACGGTCGGCACGAAGGGCAGCAGCGCCAGCACCCCGCCGAGCAGCGTCATCAGCACCGGCGCCGGCAGCCCGAGCCGCCGGCGACGGGGACGGTGACCAGGGCGCCGAGCACCAGCGTGAGCTGGCCCATCGCGCCCGGGTCCCGTCGGCCGTCAGGCGCTGTCGGCGCGTACGGTGTCGAGGGCCTGCCGCAGGTCCTCGGGGTAGTCCGACTCGAACTCCACCCACCTGCCGTCCTCTGGGTGCTCGAAGCCGAGCCGGACGGCGTGCAGCCACTGCCGGTCCAGGCCGAGCCGCCGGGCGAGCGTGGGATCGGCGCCGTACGTGAGGTCGCCGACGCAGGGGTGCCGGTGGGCGGACATGTGCACCCGGATCTGATGGGTGCGGCCGGTCTCCAGCTTGATGTCGAGGAGGCTGGCGGCGCGGAACGCCTCCACGAGGTCGTAGTGCGTGACGCTGGGCTTGCCGTCGGCGACGACGGCCCACTTGTAGTCGTGCACGGGGTGGCGGCCCACGGGGGCGTCGATGGTGCCGCTGAGCGGGTCGGGGTGGCCCTGGACCAGCGCGTGGTAGCGCTTGTCGACCGTACGCTCCCGGAACTGCTGCTTCAGCAGCGTGTACGCCCGCTCCGACTTGGCCACCGCCATCAGCCCCGAGGTGCCGACGTCCAGCCGGTGCACCACGCCCTGCCGCTCGGCGGCGCCGGAGGTGGAGATGGCGTAGCCCGCGGCGGCCAGGCCGCCGACGACGGTGGGCCCGCTCCAGCCGGGGCTGGGGTGGGCGGCGACGCCGACGGGCTTGTCGACGACGACCACGTGGTCGTCGTCGTAGACGACGGTCATCCCGGGCACCGGCTCGGCGACGACCCGCACGGGCGCCGGCGGCGCCGGCATCTCGACCTCCAGCCACGCGCCGGCCGTCACCCGGTCCGACTTGCCGGCCTCCCGCCCGTCGACGAGGACCTTGCCGGTGCCGGCCAGTTCGGCGGCCTTGGTCCTGGAGAACCCGAACATCCGGGCGAGCGCGGCGTCGAGCCGCTCGCCTTCGAGGCCGTCGGGTACGGGCAGGGTGCGGATCTCGGGCACGGTACTCACCCGGGAAGTATCGCAGGCGCGTGCGGGCTCCCCGGACAGCCGCAGTCAGCCGCGGTGGACCGTGCCGTCCGGGTCCAGGCCGCGGAAGGACAGGACCACGATGAGGATGCCGCCGCAGACGATCGCGGAGTCCGCGAGGTTGAACACGGCGAAGTGCTCGGGGGCGATGAAGTCCACGACGTGGCCCTCGAAGAAGCCCGGGGAGCGGAAGAGGCGGTCGGTGAGGTTGCCGAGGGGGCCGCCGAGCAGCAGTCCGAGCGCGACGGCCCAGGGCAGGCTGTAGAGCTTGCGCGCCAGCCGGGCGATCACCCCGATGACGAGCACCGCGATCAGCGTGAAGATGACGGTCATCGACTCGCCGATGCCGAACGCCGCGCCCGCGTTGCGGACGACCTGGAAGCGCAGCAGGTCGCCGACGACCTCGATGGAGCGGTTGTCCGGCTCCAGTTCGGCGACGACGATCAGCTTCGTGACCAGGTCGAGGACGTAGACGAGGGCGGCGACGGCGAGGAGGACGCCGATGCGCCTGCGGCCGCGGGCCGCCGACCCGGGAGCGCCGTCCGCGCCCTCGTCGGATGCGTCGGATGCGTCGGCCGAGTCGGATGCGCCGGTCGCCTCGGACGCGCCGCCCGTGTCGGCTGCGTCGGTGGGGCCGGTGGGGTCGGCCGCGGTGCCGGCCGTGTCCTTCCCGTCCGCCGCGGCGGCGCCCTCGTCCTCCCCGCGGGGCTCCGTGGCGTCCCCGCTGATCCGCTCCGCCTCTGTCACGTGTGCCCTCCGGTGCGCTGACTGGGGTCGAGCGTACGACACACCCGTACGAGCCGTCGCACCACAGCCCGTAACCGCCGCAGACGGCCCCGTCAGCGCCTCCGGCGCACCCTCAGCGGCGCTCCTGCCGCTGCTTGCACTCCACGCAGAGGGTGGCCCGCGGGAACGCCTGCATCCGCGCCTTGCCGATCGGCTTGCCGCAGGACTCGCAGAGTCCGTACGTGCCGTCGTCCAGCCGCACGAGGGCGCGCTCGGTCTGCATCAGCCGCTCCCGGGCCCCCGCGGCGAGCGCCATCTCGTGCTCGCGTGAGATGTTCTTCGTCCCGGTGTCGGCCTGGTCGTCGCCGGCGCCGCCGCCGGAGTCGCGCATCAGCCCGCTCACGGCCTCCTCGGAGGCGCGGATCTCGGACCGCAGGCTCGCGACCTCGTCCAGCAGCCCCTGGCGGGCCTCTTCGACCTCCTCGGGAGTCCAGGGGTCCTCCCCCGGGCGCACGGCCAGCTCCCCCGGCCCGGCCGGGGCCGTCCCGCCCGCCGCCTCGGCGACCGGGGCCTCCACAACCTGCGTCTTCTTTGCGACCACCGTCTTGGCTCCCGTCTTCTTCCCCGGAGACGTCCTGGTGGACGTCTTCCTGGCCGCCGCCTTCTTCGCCGGCTTGCGCGCCGGGGCGGCGGCCCGTGCCGCGGTTCTCCTCGCGGGCTCGGTCCCTTCGGCCGGCGCCTTCCGGGCCGCGGCCTTCTTCGCGGGCGGCGACTTCTTCGCGGGGGCGGCCCTGCCCGCGGCCGCCCCGGTCGCCGCCGTCTTCTTCCCCGTGGCCTGCTTCTTCGCGGCCTTCTTCGTCGTCGTCTTCTTCGCGGCCTGCTTCTTCGCGACCTTCTTCGTCGCGGTCTTCGTCGTCGCGACCTTCTTCGCGACCTTCGTCGTGGCCTTCTTCGTCGTGGCCTTCTTCGCGGCCCTCTTCCCCGGGGTCTTCTCCCCCGCCGCCCGCTCCCCGGGGGTCTTCTTCCCGGTGGCCCGGCCTGCGGCGGCCTTCTTCGCCGGCGCCTTCTTTGCCGCCTTCTTCGCCGTGGTCTTCTTCGCTGTGGACTTCTTCGCCGCCGGCGCGGTCTTCTTCGCAACCATGGCCGGGACCCCTTCACATATTGTGATCTTGTTCGCGAACGGTGCCGGAACGATAAATCGACACTGCGTCCGCGGCAACAGGGCACGCCACGGCTGACCGGTCTCCAACCGTTGTGCCCAGCCGCGCGCCCGGTAATCCCGGGCGCGCGCCGTACCCGCCCGGTGACGGCGCTGGGCCGAACGGCCGAGCCGCCCCCCGCGGAAACCCGGTCGGCGGCGCGGGCCCCGTGCCCGTACACTGTCGGCAAGCGACAGGTGTGGATGGGGACGAGTAGCTCCGTACGCAGCCGAGGAGCGACCCGGGGACGGTGCGAGCCCGGGCGGTGTGCGCGGAGCGAAGATCACCCCGGAGCCGCCGGAGGAAAGCCCCCGGGCGAGTAGAACCGGCAGCGCTGCCCCAAAAGAGGGGGCGGTGGGCGCGCGGTGCGCGCTCCGCCGCCAAGGAGGGTGGTACCGCGGGAGCCCCGGCTCTCGTCCCTCCGGTTCGGCCGTCAGCACGCCAGCCGGAGGAAGAGCCCCCGATGACCACGCCCCTGTACCGCCCGGTCCCCGCCCAGGTCGACCTGCCCGCCCTCGAACACGCCGTGCTCGACTTCTGGCGCGAGCAGAAGATCTTCGCCCGCTCCCTGGAGCAGTCCGAGGGCCGGCCCGAGTGGGTCTTCTACGAGGGCCCGCCCACCGCCAACGGGATGCCGGGCGCGCACCACATCGAGGCCCGCGTCTTCAAGGACGTCTTCCCGCGCTTCCGCACCATGCGCGGCTACCACGTGGGCCGCAAGGCCGGCTGGGACTGCCACGGGCTGCCGGTGGAGCTGGCGGTGGAGAAGGAGCTGGGCTTCAACGGCAAGCAGGACATCGAGGCGTACGGCATCGCCGAGTTCAACGACAGGTGCCGCGCCTCGGTCCAGCGGCACACGGACGCCTTCGCCGCGCTGACCGAGCGCATGGGCTACTGGGTCGACCTGGACGACGCGTACTGGACGATGAACTCCGAGTACGTGGAGTCCGTCTGGTGGTCGCTGAAGCAGATCCACGACAAGGGCCTGCTCGTCGAGGACTACCGCGTCTCCCCCTGGTGTCCGCGCTGCGGCACCGGCCTGTCCGACCACGAGCTGGCCCAGGGGTACGAGACCGTCGTCGACCCCTCGGTCTACGTCCGCCTCCCCCTCACCTCCGGCCCGCTGGCCGGCGAGGCGGCGCTGCTGGTGTGGACGACGACCCCGTGGACCCTCGTGTCCAACACGGCGGTCGCCGCCCACCCCGACGTCACGTACGTCGTGGCCACCGACGGCGAGGAGCGGCTGGTCGTCGCCGAGCCGCTGCTGGAGAAGGTGCTCGGCGAGGGCTGGGAGCCGACGGGGCGGACGTTCACCGGGCGGGAGCTGGAGCGCTGGACGTACCGCCGCCCGTTCGACCTCGTGAAGATCGAGGGCGCGCACTTCGTCGTCAACGCCGACTACGTCACCACCGAGGACGGCACCGGCCTGGTGCACCAGTCGCCCGCGTTCGGCGAGGACGACATGCGGACCTGCAAGTCGTACGGCCTGCCCGTGGTCAACCCCGTCCGCCCCGACGGCACCTTCGAGGCGGACCTGCCCCTGGTCGGCGGCCAGTTCTTCAAGAAGGCGGACGAGGCACTGGTCGCCGATCTCCAGGCGCGCGGGCTGATGTTCCGGCACGAGCCGTACGAGCACAGCTACCCGCACTGCTGGCGCTGCCACACCGCGCTGCTCTACTACGCGCAGCCGTCCTGGTACATCCGCACCACCGCGGTCAAGGACGCCCTGCTGCGCGAGAACGAGCGCACGAACTGGCACCCGGACTCCGTCAAGCACGGCCGCTACGGCGACTGGCTGAACAACAACATCGACTGGGCCCTGTCCCGCAACCGCTACTGGGGCACCCCGCTGCCCATCTGGCGCTGTGCCGAGGACCACCTCACCTGCGTCGGCTCGCTGGCCGAGCTGAGCGAGCTGACCGGCACCGACCAGTCCGGCCTCGACCCCCACCGCCCGTACGTCGACGAGGTCGACTTCTCCTGCCCCGCCGACGGCTGCACGCTGCGGGCGCAGCGGGTGCCGGAGGTCATCGACGCCTGGTACGACTCCGGCTCGATGCCCTTCGCCCAGTGGGGATACCCGTACCAGAACAAGGACGTCTTCGAGGCCCGCTACCCCGCGCAGTTCATCTGCGAGGCCATCGACCAGACCCGCGGCTGGTTCTACACGCTGATGGCCGTCGGCACGCTGGTGTTCGACGAGTCCAGTTACGAGAACGTGGTCTGCCTCGGGCACATCCTCGCCGAGGACGGCCGCAAGATGTCCAAGCACCTGGGCAACACCCTGGAGCCCATCCCGCTGATGGACCGGCACGGCGCCGACGCGGTGCGCTGGTTCATGGCCGCCGGCGGCTCGCCCTGGGCGGCCCGGCGGGTCGGCCACGGCACGATCCAGGAGGTCGTGCGCAAGACCCTCCTGACGTACTGGAACACGGTCTCCTTCCAGGCGCTCTACGCCCGCACCGCCGGCTGGGCGCCCACCGCGGCCGACCCGGCGCCCGCGGACCGGCCGCTGCTGGACCGCTGGCTGCTCGGCGAGCTGGCCGAGCTGACCACCCGGGTGACCGAGGCCCTCGACGGCTACGACACCCAGCGCGCCGGCAAGCTGCTGTCCGCGTTCGTCGACGACCTGTCGAACTGGTACGTGCGCCGCTCCCGGCGGCGCTTCTGGCAGGGCGACGCGGCGGCGCTGCGCACCCTGCACGACGTGCTGGAGACGGTGACGCGGCTGCTGGCCCCGGTGGTGCCGTTCGTCACCGAGCGGGTCTGGCAGGACCTCGTGGTGCCCGTCGTGCCGGACGCCCCGGCCTCGGTGCACCTGTCGGCGTGGCCGGAGCCGGCCGGCCCGGGCGCCGTGGCGTTCGACCCGGAGCTGTCGCGGCAGATGCAGCTCGTACGGCGCCTGGTGGAGCTGGGCCGGGCGTCGCGGGCGGAGTCCGGGGTGAAGACCCGGCAGCCGCTCTCGCGGGCGCTGGTGGCCGCGGCGGGCTTCGAGTCGCTGCCCGGGGAGCTGCGCGCGCAGATCGCCGAGGAGCTGAACGTGACCGCGCTCGCGGCCCTGGCTGAGGCTGCCGGTGGCGGGGCCGGCGGTGCGGGCGCCGACTCGCTGGTGGACACCACCGCGAAGGCCAACTTCCGGGCGCTGGGCAAGCGGTTCGGCAAGCGGGTGCAGGACGTGGCCAGGGCCGTCGCCGCGGCGGACGCGGCGGCGCTGTCGGCCGCGCTGCGGGACGGCGGCACCGCGACGGTGGACGTCGACGGCGAGACGGTGACGCTCTCCCCGGACGAGGTGATCATCACGGAGACCCCGCGGGAGGGCTGGTCGGTGGCGTCCGACTCGGGCGCGACCGTGGCGCTGGACCTGGAGATCACGCCGGAGCTGCGCCGCGCGGGCCTGGCCCGGGACGTGATCCGGCTGGTCCAGGAGGCGCGGAAGAACTCCGGCCTCGACGTCGCGGACCGCATCCGGCTGCGCTGGTCGACGGCCGACCCGGAGGTCCGGCAGGCGCTCACGGACCACGCCGGGCTGATCGCGGAGGAGGTCCTGGCGACGGACTTCGCGGCGGGTGACGCGGACGCGGCAGAGGCGGCAGACGGGGCGGCGGGCTACGGCGAGCCGTTCACGGACGAGCCGCTGTCCCTGACGTTCCGGCTCGCCCGGGTCTGACCCGGCCCGTACCGGCGGCTGTACGGTGCCGGGCCGGGCCCGGCACCGTACGCGATCCGCCGCACTCTCCGGCAGAAGCCTCCGTACGCCCGGGACGGGCACGCAGAAAGGGCCGGGCCCCGCGGCGAGCGTTCCGCGGGACCCGGCCCTCTGCGATATGCCGACGACCGTCAGGCCGTGTTCAGTTGTCGTCCTCGTCGATGAGGAAGCCGCGCATCGGCGACGGCGGCTGCTGCATCGGCCCGCCCTGCGGGCGCACCGGCGCCATGGGCTGCGTCATCGCCGGGGACATCTGCTGCTGGCCGCCGTACGACGGGCCGCCGGCGGGCTGCTGCCCGCGGGACGGCATGCCGCCGCCCTGCTGACCGCCCATCGAGCCGCCCCCCATGCTCGGCGGGCCGCTCATGGCGCCGGCGCCGGCCGGGGCCATCGACGGCGCCGGGGCGGGAGCCGCCGCGGCGGGCAGCGAGGCCGCCGCCGGGGTACGGGGCGGGGCGAGCGAGTCGTCCGCCTGGTTCTCCAGCTGGCGCAGCTGCGACTCCAGGTACGACTTCAGCCGGGTGCGGTACTCGCGCTCGAAGCCGCGCAGGTCCTCGACCTTGCGCTCCAGCGTGGCGCGCGCGGACTCCAGCGAGCCCATCGCCACGCGGTGCTTCTCCTGCGCGTCCCGCTCCAGCGCGTCGGCCTTGGCGCGCGCGTCGCGCTCCAGGCCCTCGGCGCGGCTGCGGGCCTCGCCGACGATCTTGTTGGCCTCGGCACGGGCCTCCGCGATCGCCTGGTCGGCGGTCTGCTGCGCCAGCGAGAGCACCCGGGCGGCGCCGTCACCCTGGGGGCCGCCCTGCTGGGGACCGGGGCCGCCCTGCTGCGGGCCGGGGCCGCCGTGCTGCGGCGGGCCGCCGACGTGCTGCTGCTGGGGCGGGCCGCCGTGCTGCTGCTGGGGCGGGCCGCCGTGCGGGGCGTGCTGGGGACCGCCGGGGCCGCCCGGGCCGCCGGGACCCGTCGCGCCGTGGCCGTGCGGACCGTGACCGGGGCCGCCGGGGCCGCCCGGGCCGCCGGGACCACCGGG
>NZ_BAAAPF010000224.1:0-12057 GCF_039531005.1 Streptomyces synnematoformans | reverse complement strand
CCCGCCCCCAGCGGCCCCGGCGGCTGCGGGACGCCTCGCGGCGCCCCCGCCGGCGACTACGCCGCCTACGGCCGCCCGCCGCGGCACCAGCCGCCGCCGCTGCCCCCCGCGGCGCCACTGGCTGGAGATCAACGGCGTCCGGCACCAGATGACCAGGCAGTCGCTGGTCCTCGGCCGCAGCACGGAGGCCGACGTGCGGATCGACGACCCCGGCGTCAGCCGCCGGCACTGCGAGATCCGTACCTTCGACGGCGGCGCAATGGTGCAGGACCTCGGATCCACCAACGGCATCGTGGTGGACGACCAGCACACCCAGCGCGCTACGCTCCGCGACGGCTCACGCATCCGCGTGGGCAGCACCACCGTCCTCTACCGGCAAGCCGAAGGGTGAAGCGGGGCCGATGTCAGAGCTGACCCTGACGGTCATGCGGCTGGGTTTCCTCGCCGTGCTGTGGCTGTTCGTCATCGTCGCCGTACAGGTCATCCGCAGCGACCTGTTCGGCACCCGGGTCACCCGGCGCGCGGCGGCCGCCCAGCCCCGGCCGGCGCCGCGCCCGCGGGCGCCGCCGCAGGACGCCAGGGGCGGCCGCGGCGGGCGCCGGGGGCAGCGCGGGGCCCCGACCAAGCTCGTGGTCACCGAGGGGTCGCTCACCGGCACCACCGTCACCCTCCAGGGGCAGACCATCACCCTGGGGCGGGCCCACGATTCGACAATCGTGCTGGACGACGACTACGCCTCCTCGCGGCATGCCAGGATCTATCCGGACCGTGACGGGCGTTGGATCGTGGAGGACCTCGGATCCACCAACGGCACGTATCTCGACCGGACCCGGCTCACCTCGCCGGTGCCGATCCCGCCCGGCGCACCGATCCGGATCGGCAAGACCGTCATCGAGCTGCGGAAGTAGAAGACCATGACCGGAGGGCGGGCACCATGCGGATGTACCCGGAGCCGACCGGCGAGGTGCGCATGAGCCTCTCTCTGCGCTTCGCCGCCGGGTCGCACGAGGGCATGATCCGTGACCACAACGAGGACTCCGGCTACGCCGGCCCCCGGCTGCTCGCCATCGCCGACGGCATGGGCGGCCAGGCCGCCGGCGAGGTCGCCAGCTCCGAGGTCATCTCCGTGATGGTCGCCCTGGACGAGGACGTCCCCGGCTCCGACCTGCTCACCGCGCTCGGCGGCACCGTGGAGCACGCCAACGACCGGCTGCGCCGCATGGTCGAGGAGGACCCGCAGCTGGAGGGCATGGGCACCACGCTCACCGCCCTGCTCTGGACGGGCCAGCGCCTCGGCCTGGTGCACGTCGGCGACTCCCGCGCGTACCTGCTGCGCGACGGCGTCCTGACGCAGATCACCAAGGACCACACCTGGGTGCAGCGGCTCGTCGACGAGAACCGCATCACCGAGGAGGAGGCCACCACCCACCCGCAGCGCTCGCTGCTGATGCGCGCGCTGGGCAGCGGCGACCAGGTCGAGCCCGACCTGTCCATCCGCGAGGTGCGCGCCGGCGACCGCTACCTGGTCTGCTCCGACGGCCTGTCGTCCGTGGTCAGCCACGAGACGATGGAGAACACCCTCGCCGGCTACGCCGGGCCGCAGGAGACCGTGCAGGAGCTGATCGAGCTGGCGCTGCGCGGCGGCGGCCCGGACAACATCACCGTCATCGTCGCCGACGTCCTCGACGCCACCGACGACGACACCATGGCCGGCCGGCTCCACGACGCCCCCCTGGTCGTCGGCGCCGTCGCCGAGAACCAGCACCAGATCGACACCGCCGGCATGCAGACCCCCGCCGCCCGCGCCGCCGGCCTCGGCCGCCCCGCGCCGCCGCAGGCCGGGGGCTTCGGCCCGGCCGGCGAGGGCGGCGACCCGTACGGCCTGTCGTACAACGACGAGGACTTCGTCAAGGCGCCGCCCCGCTTCAAGTGGCTCAAGCGCGGGCTGCTGCTCGCCGTGGTCCTCGGCGGCCTGGGGTTCGGCGGCTACAAGGCGTACGACTGGACGCAGTCCCAGTACTACGTCGGCACGAAGGACGACCACGTCGCCGTCTACCAGGGCATCGACCAGAAGCTCGCCTGGATGAGCCTGTCCTCCGTCCACGAGGACCACCCGGACATCGAACTGAAGTACCTCCCCACGTACCAGCAGAACCGCGTCGAGGACAACATCGCCGAGGAGAGCCTCGGCGACGCCCGGGCGAAGGTCGCCGACCTGCAGCAGCAGGCCGAGATCTGCCGCACCGTCGCCGAGGAGCAGGCCGCGGCCGACCGCGCGCGGGAGGACGAGCGGCGGCAGCAGGAGCAGGAGAAGCAGAACCCCGACGGGCAGGACCCCGACCAGCAGGGTGAGCCCGGGAGCGGCGGGGACAAGGCCGGGGACGACAAGTCCGGGACGCCGACGCCGGGTTCCTCGTTGACCGAGGAAGAGCAGAAACTGGCGAAACAGTGCCCGAAGCAATAACCCGTGGGGGGGCCGACCGCTCGTGAGCAGCCACACCAGCACCATCAGCTCGGTGGCCGCGCCCAGCCGGCGCAACACCGAGCTGGCGATGCTCGTCTTCGCCGTGCTGATCCCGGTCTTCGCCTACGTGAACGTGGGCCTGGCCAAGGACGACTCGGTGCCCGCCGGCGTCCTCGGCTACGCCGCCGGCCTCGGCTGCCTGGCTGCCGTGGCGCATCTGGTGGTACGGAAGTTCGCCCCGTACTCCGACCCGCTGCTGCTGCCCATCGCGACCCTCCTCAACGGTCTGGGCCTGGTGCTGATCTGGCGCCTCGACCAGGAGCCCGACCTGACCACGGACGTGCTCGGCGGCCCGATGGCGCCCGACCAGCTGATGTGGTCCGCGGTCGGCGTCGCCCTCTTCGTCGGCGTGCTGCTCTTCCTCAAGGACCACCGGGTCCTGCAGCGCTACACGTACATCTCGATGGCCGTGGCGCTGGGCCTGCTGATCATGCCGATGGTGCCGGGCCTCGGCGCCGAGGTGAACGGCGCCCGCATCTGGGTGAGCATCCCGGGCCTCGGCTCGCTGCAGCCCGGTGAGTTCGCGAAGATCGTCATCGCGGTCTTCTTCGCCGGCTACCTCATGGTCAAGCGGGACGCCCTGGCCCTGGCCAGCCGCCGCGTCATGGGGCTGTACCTGCCGCGCGGCCGGGACCTCGGGCCGATCCTGGTGATCTGGGGTCTCAGCCTGATGATCCTGGTCTTCGAGACCGACCTCGGCACCTCGCTGCTGTTCTTCGGCCTGTTCGTGGTCATGCTGTACGTGGCCACCGAGCGCACCAGCTGGATCGTCTTCGGCCTGCTGCTGTCCGTGCTCGGCGCGGTCAGCGTCGCCTCCGTCAACAGCCACATCGGCGACCGCGTCGACAACTGGCTCAACCCGCTGGCGCGCAGCCCCGTCAACGACGGCGTGACCGAGACCGCGCAGGCGATGTACTCCTTCGGCTCCGGCGGCCTCTTCGGCTCCGGCCTCGGCCAGGGCTACTCCCGCCTCATCGGCGGCATCGCCACCAAGAGCGACTACATCCTCGCCACCGTCGGCGAGGAGCTGGGCCTGACCGGCCTGATGGCGATCATCGTCCTCTACGGGCTCCTCATCGAGCGCGGCATGCGCACCGCGCTCGCCGCCCGCGACCCGTTCGGCAAGCTGCTCGCGGTCGGCCTGTCCGGCGCGTTCGCCCTGCAGTGCTTCGTCGTCGCCGGCGGCGTCACCGCCCTCATCCCGCTGACCGGCATGACGATGCCGTTCCTCGCCCAGGGAGGCTCCTCGGTCATCGCCAACTGGGCGCTGGTCGCGATCCTGCTGCGCATCAGCGACACCGCGCGCAGACCCGCGCCGGCGCCCGCGCCCTCACCCGACGCCGAGATGACCCAGGTGGTCCGCACATGAACAAGCCACTCCGCCGCGTCGCCGTCTTCTGCGGGCTGCTCGTGATGGCCCTGCTCGTCCGGGTCAACTGGATCCAGTTCGTCCAGGCGGACGAGCTGCGCACCCACGAGGACAACCGGCGCGTGGCCATCGAGCGCTACGCCCACCCCCGCGGCAACATCATCGTGGGCGACAAGGCCGTCACGGGCTCGACCGAGACCTCCGGCAGCGACTTCAAGTACAAGCGCACGTACAAGGACGGCCCGCTGTGGGCCCCCGTCACCGGCTACGCCTCCCAGGCGTTCGGGGCCAACCAGCTGGAGGCGCTGAACGACGGCATCCTCACCGGCAACGACGACCGGCTGTTCTTCAACCGCACGATCGACATGATCACCGGCAAGGACAAGAAGGGCGGCAACGTCGTCACCACCCTCGACGCGAAGGTGCAGAAGGCCGCGTTCGAGGGCCTGGGCGACCGCAAGGGCGCCGTCGCCGCCCTCGACCCCGAGACCGGCGCGATCCTCGGCCTGGCCACCAGCCCCAGCTACGACCCGTCGTCGTTCGCGGGCAACTCCAGCGAGGACTCGAAGAACTGGGTCGCCCTGAACGAGGACAAGGACAAGCCGATGCTCAACCGGGCGCTGCGCGAGACGTACCCGCCCGGCTCCACGTTCAAGGTCGTCACCGCCGCGGCGGCGCTGGAGAGCGGCGAGTACGACATGGACGAGCCGACCGGCGCCCCCGAGACGTACAAGCTGCCGCTGTCGACCAACACCCTGGGCAACGAGGTCAAGGGCGTGTGCAAGGACGCCACCCTGCGCGAGGCGCTGCAGTGGTCGTGCAACTCGGTCTACGCGATGATCAGCGACAAGCTCGGCAACGAAGCCATGATCGACATGTCCGAGCAGTTCGGCTTCGGCAACGCCGAGCTGGACACCCCCGTGCGCGCCGCCGAGAGCGTCTACCCGGAGATGGACCGCCCGCAGAACGCGATGGGCGGCATCGGCCAGGCGTCCAACCGCGCGACGCCGCTGCAGATGGCGATGGTCGCGTCGGCCGTCGCCAACGACGGTGAGCTGATGAAGCCGTACATGGTCGAGAAGCTGGTCGCGCCGAACCTCAACGACATCGAGGTGACGCAGCCCCAGACGCTCAGCGAGCCGATGTCCGGCGAGAACGCGCAGAAGATGCAGCAGATGATGGAGACCGTCGTCAACGAGGGCACGGGCTCCAACGCCAGCATTGACGGCCTCACCGTCGGCGGCAAGACCGGCACCGCGCAGCACGGCATCGACAACCGGGACCTGCCGTACGCCTGGTTCATCTCGTACGCGGAGGACCCCGACAGCGGCGAGCAGGTCGCCGTCGCGGTCGTCGTCGAGGACGCCAGCGCCGACCGCGACGACATCTCCGGCGGCGGCGTCGCGGCGCCGATCGCCAAGAGCGTCATGGAGGCAGCGCTGGGGCGGTGAGGGAACCGGGGGGCGGGTTCCCGGCGTCACCGGAGGGCGGGCGGATACCGGTCGGATATCGGCTGACGGACTCGCCCGAACGGTGTCATCCGGGCCCGGTACGGTATGGCCGAGCAGCACGAGCCGGGCACCCCGTGCCGGCGCTCCGCTTCGGCACGGGAGCACGAACGGAAGAGGGCTGGGAGAAGCTATGGAAGAGCCGCGTCGCCTCGGCGGGCGGTACGAGCTGGGCCAGGTGCTCGGCCGCGGCGGCATGGCCGAGGTGTACCTCGCCCACGACACCCGCCTCGGCCGTACGGTCGCGGTCAAGACGCTGCGCACCGACATGGCCCGTGACCCCTCGTTCCAGGCCCGCTTCCGCCGCGAGGCCCAGTCCGCCGCCTCCCTGAACCACCCCGCCATCGTCGCCGTCTACGACACCGGCGAGGACTACATCGACGGCGTCTCCATCCCGTACATCGTCATGGAGTACGTCGACGGCTCCACGCTGCGCGAGCTGCTGCACTCCGGGCGCAAGCTGCTGCCCGAGCGCACGCTGGAGATGTGCACCGGCATCCTCCAGGCCCTGGAGTACTCGCACCGCAGCGGCATCGTCCACCGCGACATCAAGCCGGCGAACGTCATGCTGACGCGCACCGGCCAGGTCAAGGTCATGGACTTCGGCATCGCCCGCGCGATGGGCGACTCCGGCATGACGATGACGCAGACCGCCGCCGTCATCGGCACCGCGCAGTACCTCTCCCCGGAGCAGGCCAAGGGCGAGCAGGTCGACGCCCGCTCCGACCTGTACTCGACGGGCTGCCTGCTGTACGAGCTGCTGACCGGCCGGCCGCCGTTCGTCGGCGACTCCCCGGTGGCCGTGGCGTACCAGCACGTACGCGAGGAGGCCCAGCCGCCGAGCGCGTTCGACCCCGAGGTCACCCCCGAGATGGACGCCATCGTGATGAAGGCGCTCGTCAAGGACCCGGACTACCGCTACCAGAGCGCCGACGAGATGCGCGCCGACATCGACGCCGCGCTGGAGGGCCTGCCCGTCGCCGCGACCGCCGCGATGGGCGCCGCCGGCTACGCCGCCGACACCCCCACCACCGCCATGTCCCCGCAGAACGGCTACGGCACCAGCATGCTGCCGCCCGCGCGGGACGACGACGGCGGCATGGGCTACGAGGAGCGCCCCGGCCGCCGCCGGCAGAAGCGCAGCGGCACGACGTCCACGGTGCTGCTGATCCTGGCCTGCGTCATAGTCCTCGTCGGCGCCATCTTCATCGGCAAGTCCCTCTTCGGCAGCCAGGGGGAGGACCCGGTCACGGTGCCGGACGTCGTCGGCGAGAAGTTCCCGGAAGCCCAGAACTCCATGAGCAACCTCAAGCTCACCCTCACCAAGTCGGGCGAGGAGCGCTGCGACCAGCCCAAGGGCGCCGTCTGCAGCACCAGCCCGGCGGCCGGCGAGGAGGTCGAGCGGGGCTCGACCGTCACGGCCGTCGTCTCCAAGGGCGCGGGCGTGCAGAAGGTCACCGTCCCCGACGTGACGGGCCTGAGCGCCGACGAGGCCGAGGACACCCTGCGGGACGAGGGCTTCGACGTCGAGCAGGAGGACCAGGAGTCCAGCGAGCCCGAGGGCGAGGTCCTGGACCAGGACCCGGAGGCCGACACCAAGGCCGCGAAGGGCTCCCTCGTCACCCTGACCGTCGCCGTCGCGCCGGAGGAGACCGAGCCCGCGGTGATCAACGTCCCGAAGGTCGACGGCCTGTCGTACGAGGACGCGAAGGCCACCCTGGAGGGCCAGGGCTTCGCCGTCGGGCGCACGGACCAGCAGACGGGCGACGCCGCCCCGGAGACGGTCCTCGCCCAGTCCCCGGAGGCCGGCACGGCGGCCTCGGAGGGCGACACGGTCACGCTGACGGTCGCCGTCGAGCCGGAGGAGGAACAGCTGACGATGCCGTCCGACGTGGTCAACAAGAGCGTCGCGGACGCGCGGGCGCAGCTGGAGGGCATGGGCCTGGTCGTCGAGTTCGTCCCCGGCTCGCCCACGGACGACGAGGCGATCGTCTTCGCGCACAACCCCCCGGCGGGCCAGCCGGTGACCGAGGGCGACACCGTGACGCTGGCCACCCGCCCGGGCGGCGACTAGCCCCCCGACCGGCGCGGGCGCTCCGCCCCGTAGATCACCACGATGCGAGCGCCCCCGCCGAGCGGGTAGGCTGGGGGCGCTTCGGGGCCTTAGCTCAGTTGGTAGAGCGCTGTCTTTGCATGGCAGATGTCAGGAGTTCGACTCTCCTAGGCTCCACGGAACCGCGTAGCAGGTGAACGGCCTACAACGCCCCCGGGAAGACCCTCCCGGGGGCGTTTGCATGATCAGAGTCCGCATAGAGTCCGCATCCCCAACCGGTCACGCGGCAGCAGACCCCTGGGTGACCACCTGCGACCAGTTTGACGGCGTACGCACCGCGATACCGGCGGGGACTGCCCGGCTCCCCAACGCGCCAGATCCGCGCCCTTCCACTCCTGCGGTGCCCGGACGGGGAGGCCCGGCCCGCAGGCGGAAGCCCCCACCGAACACGCCGACGGGGCCTCCCCGTGTCCGGGGCGGCGGGCTGCCGGCCGGGACGGCATACCCCTTCCCGAGGCCGTCCGGGTTCAGGTCGGTACTCGACTCCCGCACGGTGCCCGGCCACGGATCGGGCACGTAATCCGCGTGGTCCGGCCAGCGGTCCCGCTGGGCGCGTGCCTTCATGAACTCCACCGGCCGCCGGAGATCGCCGGACGCGGACTTGCCGTCAGCGGCCACGGTCAGCCGCACCAGGGCGTCCTGGCCGCTGAACGGCGTACCCACGGGGCCACGATGATCCCGCCCGGCTTGACCTGCTCGACCCACGTGGACGGGATGGTGCGCAGCCCGCACGTGGCGATAATCCGGTCGAACGGCGCCCCGGGCCGATAGCCTTCCAGCCCGTCACGGGTGATGACCGCGGGCTTCAGCCCCGCCCGGTACAGCCCGTCCCCTGGCGGCTGCGGCCACGTCCTCGTCGACATCAAGGGTGACGACGTTGGCGTCGCCCAGGCGATGCGCCAGCAGGCCGGCGGTCCAGCCGGTGCCGCTGCCGATCTCCAGCACCCGCATGCCCGGGGCGGCTCGAGGTCGCGGAGCATCGCCATCACGATTGACGGCTGCGAAGCCGAGCTGGTCGCCACCCTGCCGGGGTTGCGGGCGGTGTGTGCGCCGTCGTCGAATTGGGTGACGATCGCCGCGTTGCTGTCGGCGTAGTGGAACCACAGCCGCGAGTCGATGGCGCGTGAAATGGCGTCGCGGGTTGTGCCGGTGACGTGGTCGTGCGGCCAGATCCGGTCGGGCAGGAAGCGCGCGCGGTCGACGGCGGCCCATGCCGGCGCCCAGTCGGAGGACATGTCACGGGTGTCGATCAGGGCGTGGCCCAGTTCCTCCCAGCCGGGCCGCACCTCGTAGTTCTCGTCGGTCACTTGCGGTGGCCTCCGTCGCCGGGGGGCGGGCCGCTGTCCGGGGACGGCGGGGGCGGCGGCGCCGGCGGCTGGATCGGGGCGGGGTTACCACCGTGTCCTCCGTCATCGGGCATGGTGCTACCTCCTCGGTGGTCGGTAATACGAGTGCCCGCGAGAGCAGGCGGGGTGGGGCGTACGGCCGGCGCGCGCAAGCGAGATGAACGCGCCGACCGGTACCCGCCCTGCCATCGGTCCGGCAGGCGGGCTCCCCTCCCGGGTCAGGTCGTGGCCCGGAAGCGGGAGATCAGGTGAGGGGCGGCGGCGGCCGGGCGGGCAGCCGCGTCGTCCGGCGCCTCACCCAGACCCGCGAGCGCGGGCCGCTGGTTGAACGGCTCGGGCGGCCGGGGACGCCGGTCCACCGGCGGGAGCCTGCGAGGCGGTGTGGGCCGATCGTCGGCGCTCACGGCTTCCCCCGGCGGCAGCGCGGGCACCGGCACGGCGGCCAGCTGAGGGTGTCGAGCGGTTCGCAGTCGCGGGCGTAGAAGCGCTTCTGACGCCCCCATCTGCGACCGCTGTCACGAGACACCCGCAGCGTCATGCTGGGCTGGGTGAGGGGACCAGAGTCGGGGGTGTCCATAGCGTCGCCTGCCGTCGGTGATCAGGTCGTCACCGACCGTAGGACGCGGTACAGCTAGGGTGGGCACGCAGAGTGCGTGCCTTCTTCTGGGAGTGCCGTATGGACACTGGGCGCATCGGTCAGCGCATCGCCTACTGGCGAGACCGCCGCGGCTTCACTCAGCAGGACTTCGGTCGGCTCATGGGCCAGTCGAAGCGCTGGGTACAGGACCTTGAGGGCGGCAAACGCCAGACCGACCCGAGGTTGAGCGTGCTGGTGCGGACGGCCGAGGTACTGCACATCCCCTTGGAGCAACTGTTGTCCGACCGCCCGCCTGAGCCGGCTGCGGGTACCGCACCGCCCGACGAAGTCCTCGCCGTCGTGGACGCTCTCTATCCACTTGAGGACCTGCCCATCGACGCGGCCGATCCGCTACAGCTTGAGGTTCTGCACCGCCGTCTCATCTACTGCTGTGAGGCATTTCAGGCGTGTCACTACCAGGCCCTCGCCCGCGATCTGCCCGCGCTGCTCGTCGCTGCGCAGAAGGCCGCTGCCAACACTCCCGTCGAGAGGATGTGCGAGGCGTTCGGACTGCTTTCCCGGGTGTTGCAGCTGACCACGAGCTTCCTGCACAAGTACGGTCCGGGCGCAGCGGTGCAGGCCGCCGTGGTCGCCGACCGGGCCCTGGCCGCGGCTGAACGATCCGAAGACCCGGTGCAGATCGGCGCCGCGTCCCGCCGGGTGGCGAAGTCGCTGATGTACCAGCAGCGTCCGCAGGCCGCCGTGGACTTCGCCGTGACCACCGCCCGCCGCCTTGAGGCCGACCTCACCGGCAGAGGGCCGCTGGGGCTGTCGACACTCGGCATGCTCTACTTGAACGCCGCCAGGTCCGCCGCGGGTGTGCAGACGGCCAGCACGCTCGTCGACCATGCCGCCGACGTCGCCGACCAGCAGGGCCAGGACTTGAACGAGGACTGGACCATGTTCGGCCCCACCAACGTCGACCTCCACCGCATTGGCATGCTCGTGCGCTTCGAGGACGGCTGGTCGGCTCTCGACGCCGCCGCCGGCCTCAACCGCGGGAAGGTCATGGGGATGACGAAAGAGCGGCGTGCTGAACATCACATCGCAAAAGCACACGCGTCGCTCTTGACACGCCGTAAGGAACAGGCCGCCGAGCAGTTGCTCAAGGCAGACGAACTCGCACCGGAGGAAGTCAGGAGCAGGCCAGACGTCGTGCGACTGGTGAAGGACGTCGTCGGCGCGACGGCACAACCCGGAGCACAGTTGCGTGCGCTCGCGCACCGGTGTGGACTCCAAGCATGACCCGAGTGCTCTACCTGATCGCCTGTGCCGCGGGGCCAACCGAGTACATCGACGACGGCGTACGAGCAGCACAGGCCGCAGGCTGGGACACCTGCCTCGTCCTCACCCCGACAGCGGCCCGCTGGTGGGCGCCACGCATGCGGGAGTTGGAGGAGCTGACCGGCCGCACGGTCCGCAGCGAGTACAAACTGCCTGGCGAGTCGGACACCCTGCCGAAGGCCCACGCGATGCTGGTCGCTCCGCTTTCGTGCACTTCGTTGAACAAGTGGGGTGCGGGCATCGCCGACACACTCGCGATCGGCCTCGTCTCGGAGTGCGTTCATATGGGCGTGCCGGTGGTGGCGATGCCGTACTTCAACCAGGCGCAGGGGGCCCAGCCTGCCGTCGCCCGCTCAGTCGCCGCTCTCCGGAAACAGGGCGTGCTCTACCTCGACGGCGACGACGGTTACACCCCGCACCCGCCGCGTCAGGGTGCCCCGAAAGCGTTCCCCTGGGGTAAGGCGCTGGCCAGGCTCAGGTGACTCGCCAGCCTGCTGGAGCGGCATACGAGGGCGCACAACCAGGCTGCCGCGATGGAGTGGCACAACCTCGGCGAACGCACCGTCCACGAGAACCGGTGGGTCACGGTGAGCATGGCCGATGTGGAGCTGCCGAACCGATGCCCGGGATCTCCACCGGCCACCACCGCGTGTACTGGGCGCACACCGCGAAGTACGCACGCAATTGTGCATGGCAGATGTCAGGAGTTCGACTCTCCTAGGCTCCACATAGAGCCCCGCGGGGCCGGGGGGTTCCGGCCCCGCGAGGCTCCGGCGAGGGGTTTCGGGCGGTGCGCCGGTGGCGGGGTTGGGTCAGAGGTCGTCTTCGCGTTCGTAGTACGCACGGCCCGTGTCCGTCGGGTAGCCCGCTTCGGAGCGCGGGGTGCCGCCGCCCTCGGCGTCCATGTCGGCCGCCGCCTGGCGGGTCTGGGCGTCCGGGTCCGGGCCGGCGTCGGCGCGGTCGATGCGGGTTTCGCGGTCCGCGGACTCGGTGTCGTCGACGATGCGGGTGGTGGAGGCCGCGTCGGCGCCGGGTTCTGTGGCTTCCGGGGGTTCGACCATCCAGTCCGGGTTGACCTGGCGGTCCCACCAGCGCCAGGCGACGACGGCCCCGGCGCCCAGGGCGCCGACGACCACGGTGCCCTTGGCCGTACGGCCGACCACCTCGCGGCGGTGCCGTTTGCGCGCCAGCTCGCCGATCTCCTCCGGGCTCACCTCGCCCTTCAGCGCCGACAGCGCCGCGGTGCCGCGGGCGGCGGCCACCCGGGTCACGGGGC
>NZ_BAAAPF010000223.1:0-12064 GCF_039531005.1 Streptomyces synnematoformans | reverse complement strand
AACGGACACTTCCATCAAAGCCCTCACCGGGCTTCTCCGGGCGTTTCCCTTCGGTGTGTTCCAACCCTAACAGCTTCCGCAGGGTTGAAATGACCGCCCCTCGGGCCCTGTTGAACGGGCGCGACTGCCCTCGGGCTCGTCGGGCGGTGCTCGCAAACTTACTGGACCGTCCGGCCTCCGTGCAAATCGAGCCCGTCCCAACCCCCGCCCCGCGCAACGTCCGAGGCGCGGGGTGGGGCCGGGGCGGGTGGGGCGGTCAGACCTCGACGACCACCGGGAGGATCATTGGGCGGCGGCGGAAGGTGTCGGAGACCCACTTGCCCACCGTGCGCCGGACCAGCTGCTGGAGCTGATGCGTCTCCGCGACGCCGTCCGAGGCGCACTTGGCCAGGGCTTCCTCGATCTTCGGGATGACGGCGCGGAACGCCGCGTCCTCGATGCCCGAGCCGCGGCTCTGCATGTGCGGGCCACCGACGATCTTGCCCGTGGTGCTGTCCACCACGACGAAGACGCTGATGATGCCTTCCTCGCCGAGGATCCGGCGGTCCTTCAGCGAGGACTCCGTCACGTCGCCGACGGAGAGTCCGTCCACGTACACGTATCCCGCCTGGACCTTGCCGGAGATCTTGGCGACCCCGTCGACCAGGTCGACGGCCACTCCGTCCTCCGCGATGACGATGCGGTCGGCGCGTACGCCGGTGGCTGCCGCGAGTTCGGCGTTCGCGCGCAGGTGGCGCCACTCGCCGTGGACCGGCATGACGTTGCGGGGCTTGCAGATGTTGTAGAAGTACAGCAGTTCGCCGGCGGAGGCGTGGCCCGAGACGTGGACCTTGGCGTTGCCCTTGTGGACGACGTTGGCGCCCCAGCGGGTCAGGCCGTTGATCACCCGGTAGACGGCGTTCTCGTTCCCGGGGATCAGGGACGAGGCGAGGATGACGGTGTCGCCGGGGACGATGCGGATCTGGTGGTCGCGGTTGGCCATGCGGGACAGGGCGGCCATCGGCTCGCCCTGCGAGCCCGTACAGACGAGGACGACCTCGTGGTCCGGCAGGTCGTCGAGGGTCTTCACGTCGACGACGAGGCCGGCGGGCACGCGCAGGTAGCCGAGGTCGCGGGCGATGCCCATGTTGCGGACCATCGAGCGGCCGACGAAGGCGACCCTCCGCCCGTACGCGTGCGCCGCGTCCAGCACCTGCTGGATGCGGTGGACGTGGCTCGCGAAGCTGGCCACGATGATGCGTCGCTGTGCCGCCGCGAACACTCCCCGCAGCACCCCGGAGATGTCCTTCTCCGGCGGCACGAACCCCGGGACCTCGGCGTTGGTGGAGTCGGCGAGCAGCAGGTCGATGCCCTCCTCGCCGAGGCGCGCGAACGCGGGCAGGTCGGTGAGGCGGCCGTCGAGGGGCAGCTGGTCCATCTTGAAGTCGCCGGTGTGCACGACGTTGCCCGCGGGGGTGCGGAGGGCGACGGCGAGGCCGTCCGGGATGGAGTGGTTGACGGAGATGAACTCGCAGTCGAAGGGGCCGATGCGCTCCCGGTCCCCCTCGGCGACCTGGAGGGTGTACGGGCGGATGCGGTGCTCCTGCAGCTTGGCCTCGATGAGGGCGAGGGTCAGCTTGGAGCCGATGACCGGGATGTCCGCCTTCTCGCGCAGCAGGTAGGGCACGCCGCCGATGTGGTCCTCGTGGCCGTGCGTGAGGACGATGCCCTCGATGTCGTCGAGGCGGTCCCTGATGGTGGTGAAGTCGGGGAGGATCAGATCGACGCCGGGTTGTTCCTCCTCGGGGAAGAGCACGCCGCAGTCGACGATCAGCAGGCGACCGCCGTACTCGAAGACGGTCATGTTGCGGCCGATCTCGCCGAGGCCGCCGAGCGGGGTGACGCGCAGGGCGCCCTCCGCGAGTGCCGGGGGCGGGGCGAGTTCGGGATGGGGATGGCTCAAAGGTGTCTCCTCACCATGCGCACCGGCCGGGTCCCGGCGTCGGGCCCGGGCGGGGCGCACATGGATGCGTGCGACGGCGGCTTCCCTGAAGCCGCGCCGCGGGTTTCTCGGTATGCGGTTGTGACGTCTCGGTGCGGTGAGGGCGGCGGGTGTGCGGCGCGTACGGCTCGGGGCGTACGGCTACAGCTGCACGCCGCCGCCCTTGAGGTCCCGCTTGAGCTGCTCCGTCTCCTCCGGCGCGAGTCCGACGAGCGGCAGGCGCAGCGGGCCGCCGGGCAGCTGCTGCAGGGCGAGCGCGGCCTTGACGGTGATGACGCCCTGGGTGCGGAACATGCCGGTGTAGACGGGGAGCAGCTGCTGGTGCAGTTCGGTGGCCTTGGCCACGTCGCCGCCGGTGTACGCCTCGACGAGGGCGACCAGCTCGGGGGTGACGAGGTGGCCGACGACGGAGACGAAGCCGACGCCGCCGACGGACAGCAGCGGCAGGTTGAGCATGTCGTCGCCGGAGTACCAGGCGAGGCCGGTCTGGGCGATGGCCCAGCTGGCGCGGCCGAGGTCGCCCTTGGCGTCCTTGTTGGCGACGATCCGGGGGTGCTCGGCCAGCCGGACCATGGTGTCGGTGTTGATCGGGACACCGCTGCGGCCGGGGATGTCGTAGAGCATCACGGGCAGGTCGGTGGCGTCGGCGATGGCCTTGAAGTGCGCGTAGAGGCCCTGCTGCGGGGGCTTGCTGTAGTACGGCGTGACGGTCAGCAGGCCGTGGGCCCCGGCGTCCTGGGCGGCGCGGGCCAGCTCGATGCTGTGCCGGGTGTCGTTCGTCGAGGCTCCGGCGACGATGTGGGCGCGGTCGCCGACGGCTTCCACCACGGCCCGCACGAGTTGGGCTTTCTCCGCATCGCTGGTGGTGGGGGACTCACCGGTGGTGCCGTTGAGCACCAGCCCGTCGTTGCCTGCGTCGACGAGGTGGGCGGCGAGTCGCTGGGCGCCGTCGAGGTCGAGGGCGCCGTCGGGAGTGAACGGCGTGACCATGGCGGTCAGCATCCGTCCGAAGGGCGTCTGCGGGGTGGATGTCGGAGCCATGAGTGACACGCTACTCGCAAGAATGCCCGGAGTGCGCGCTTGGGTCGCGCGCGGTGCGGCAGGCGCGGGGGAACCCGGCACTGCCTGCTCGGGGGTTCAAGCAGTACCGGGTTCGTATCTCCAGCCTAGGCGAACTTCGCAATAACCACCATTCCAGACATTTCGCAGCGATATTCGAGCACCCCGGCGCACGGGCCGCTCCGGGCGCCGTCTGCACCTCGGTACCTTTGCGGGGTATTCGCCACATGGTCCTGGATCTGGGCACTTTACGGGACGTTCCGACGTTGTCGGGGTGGCAGGAGTCAAGTCGACAAACGCACGAGCCCCGAGGTGGTGTCCACGCATGCTTCGCCGTCGGCGTGAGCCCGTTCCGTTCGCCTCCATAGCGGAGGCCGACCGCTTCCGCGGCAACGTCCCCGTACCGCCGCCCGTGAAACGGGCCGGCATCGGCGAACTCGCCGGGCGGGTGCTGGTGGGCGTGCTGATCGTGGCGGGACTCGTCGGCGCGGTGGCGTTCGGCATCCCGGCGCTGCAGCTCGCCGACGACCCCGGGTCCGCGCAGCACACCGAGACCGTGCGGACCCCCTGACCCCGCCGCCCGCCGCCGTCCGTCCCCGGCGTCGCGGTGCCGCCGCCGGCAGCCGTCGCGGGCTGCCCCGTCCGCACCCCCGGGGTGGTGGGCCCGCCGGGGCCTCGCTAGCCTCGCAGACGTGCCACTGCCCTTTCTGACCGCCGACCACGACTTCGGAGACGTCGCCGGCGACGCCCCCCTCCCCTACGCCGACCGCGACCGCTGGCGCCGTCCGTACCGTCCGGGGCCCTGGCGGGTGCTCATGGCCGCCGTCGAGCTGCTGCTCGCCTCGTACCTGCTCTTCGCGACGGTCATCATGCTGCTCGCCCGCTCGGTCACGGGCGCGCTGACCTGCGCGGGCGTGGCGGTGCTGTTCATCGTGGCGGCGCTGCGGCTGCTCCGGGCCGGGGTGTGGGTGAGCGCGCACGGGCTCCGGCAGGTCCATCTCTTCCACACCGTCACCCTGGGGTGGGACGAGATCGCCGCCGTACACACCGTGCAGCAGCCGGTGAAGTGGCTCGGCATGCCGCGCACGGTCCAGGGGCAGGCGCTCGTCGTGACCCCGTCGGCGCGGCGGCGCGGCCGGGGTGGCGCGGGGGTGCCGCTGCGGCCGCTGCTCACGGACAACAACGCGGACTTCCTCAGCCGCCCCGAGGCGTTCGACCGGGCGGCGGACACCGTCGAGGCGTGGGCGACGGAGCTGCGCTGACGCCGTTCGCGCGGCTCGGCCGGCGCCGCCCCGGGCGGCCGGACGGCCGTACCGTCCGCTAGCCCGCCGACCTGCGCAGCGCGATCGCCCGCTGCATCGCCCTGCGCGCCCGCGGGGTGTCCCGGGCGTCGCGGTACGCCACCGCCAGCCGGAACCAGCACCGCCAGTCCTCCGGCGCCGCTTCCGTCTCCGCCTTGCGCCGCCGGAAGACCTCGTCGGCCGAGTCCCGGTCGATGCGGCCGCTGGGCATGCGCTTCAGCTCGTCCACCGGCAGCCCGCCCTCGGCCTCCAGCTCCCGCGCGAGCGCGCCTGCGGCGCGCGCGAAGGCGGTGGTCTGCCACAGGAACCACAGCCCGATGCCCGGGAGCACGAGCACGGCGACACCGAAGGCGACGGTCACCGGCGTGCCCTCGCGCAGCAGGTACCAGCCGCGGGTGCCGGCGAGGAAGAAGTAGACGAGCAGCACGGCCGACAGCACCGCGTAGGTGATCTTCGAGCGCATCAGGGGTCCAGCCGTCGCCGTCAGCCGAGGTCGAGGAAGTGTTCCAGGCCGACCGTCAGCCCCGGGGCCCGGGGCACCCGGCGGGCGGCGAGCAGGATGCCCGGCATGAAGCTGCTGTGGTGCATCGAGTCGTGCCGGATGGTGAGGGTCTCGCCGGTGTCGCCGAGCAGCACCTCCTGGTGGGCGAGGAGCCCGCGCAGCCGTACGGCGTGGACGGGCACGCCGTCGACGTCGGCGCCGCGGGCGCCGGGCAGGGCGGTGGCGGTGGCGTCGGGCTGCGGCGGCAGGGCGGCCTCGCGGCGGGCTTCGGCGATGAGGCGGGCGGTGCGGGTGGCGGTGCCGGACGGGGCGTCGGCCTTGTTCGGGTGGTGCAGCTCGACGACCTCGGCGGATTCGAAGAAGCGGGCGGCCTGCCGGGCGAAGTGCATGGTGAGGACGGCGCCGAGGGAGAAGTTCGGGGCGATGAGCACGCCGGTGCCGGGGCTGTCGGCGAGCCGGGCGCGCAGCGTGTCGAGGCGCTCGTCGGTCCAGCCGGTGGTGCCGACGACGGCGTGGATGCCGTTGCGTACCAGGAAGTCGACGTTGGCCGGGGCGGAGTCCGGGTGGGTCAGCTCGACGGCGACCTCGGCGCCG
Source organism: Streptomyces synnematoformans (assembly GCF_039531005.1). NCBI lineage: Bacteria > Bacillati > Actinomycetota > Actinomycetes > Kitasatosporales > Streptomycetaceae > Streptomyces > Streptomyces synnematoformans. The sequence continues at coordinate 6,627 of NZ_BAAAPF010000223.1, read as the reverse complement.
GCGCCGGTCAGCTCCGCGAGGTCGTCGTCGCGGTCGACGGCGGCGACGAGGTCCATGTCGGCGGCGGCCTCGACGGCGCGGGCGGCTTCGGAGCCGATGCGGCCGTGGGCGCCGATGACGGCGACCTTGAGGTGGGTGGTCATGCGCGTGTTACCTCCGGTGTTCGGTGGGTTGTTCCCCAACCCCGCCCCTCCCCCGAAACTGGGGGCTGCGCCCCCAGCCCCGCGCACCGCGCCTCCGGCGCGGGTGGGCGGGCCGGGGCTGCCGCCCCGGACCGCCGGGGCTCCGCCCCTGCCCCCGAGGGCGCTCGCCCGGGTGGACGGCCCGAGGCTACCGCCCCCGGCCCCACCCGCGGGCTACGCCCTCAGGCCACGGCCTCCTGCAGCGCCGTTGCCTGCCGGTCCGTCACCGGGCCTATGACGGACAGCGACGGGCGGCGGCCCAGGACGGTTGCCGCCACCTCGCGTACGTCGTCGGGGGTGACGGCGCGGATGCGGGTCAGCATGTCGTCGACCGACATCTGCTCGCCCCAGCACAGCTCGCTCTTGCCGAGGCGGTGCATCAGGGCGCTGGTGTCCTCCAGGCCCAGCACCAGAGAGCCGCAGAGCTGGCCGACGGCGCGGGCGACCTCCTCGTCGGGGAGGCCGTGCCGGGCGACGTGCGCCAGTTCCTCGCGGCAGAGCTTCAGCACGTCGGCGGCCTGCGCGGGGCGGCAGCCGGCGTAGACGCCGAAGAGGCCGCAGTCGGCGAAGCCGGAGGTGTACGAGTACACGGCGTAGGCCAGGCCGCGCTTCTCGCGGACCTCCTGGAAGAGCCGGGAACTCATGCCGCCGCCGAGGGCCGCGGACAGCACGCTCAGCGCCCAGCGGCGCTCGTCGTGCCGGCCGACGCCGGGGGTGCCGAGAACCAGGTGGGTCTGCTCGGTGCGGCGCTCCAGCAGGTCGAAGCGCCCGGTGGTGCGCAGGGTGCGGCTGCCGCCGCGGGGGGCGTGCGGGGCGGCGTCGGGGCCGTCGAGGGCGCCGGCGCGGTCGAAGGCGGCGGTGACGCGGCGTACGACGTCGTCGTGGTCGACGTTGCCCGCGGCGGCGACGACGAGCCGGGTGGGCGTGTAGTGGCGCTGGTAGAAGCGGGCGACGCGGTCGCGGGTGAGCCCCGTGACGGTCTCGACGGTGCCAAGGACGGGGCGGCCGAGCGGGGTGTCGCCGAGCATCGTACGGGCGAAGAGGTCGTGGACGCAGTCGCCGGGGTCGTCCTCGGTCATCGCGATCTCTTCGAGGACGACGCCGCGTTCGGCCTCGACGTCCTCGGCGCGGATGACGGAGCCGGTGAGCATGTCGGAGACGATGTCGATGGCCAGCGGCAGGTCGGTGTCGAGGACCCGCGCGTAGTAGCAGGTGTACTCCTTGGCCGTGAAGGCGTTCATCTCGCCGCCGACGGCCTCGACGGGCGCGGAGATGTCGAGGGCGGAGCGCGTCCGGGTGCCCTTGAAGAGCAGGTGTTCCAGGTAGTGCGTGGCGCCGCCGAGCGCGGGCGTCTCGTCGCGGGAGCCGACGTGGGCCCAGATGCCGAACGTCGCGGAGCGGACGGCGGGCAGTGTCTCGGTGAGCACGCGCAGGCCCCCGGGCAGCACCGTCTTGCGTACGGTGCCGGCTCCTTCGCCGGAGCCGGCGAGCAGGGTCGCGGTGGTGGCGCGCGGACGGGGGACGGCCCGCCCCCGGTACGGGGGGCGGGCCGCCTTCCGACTGGTGCGGGGCAGGGTCACTTCTCGGACTCGTCCCCGGACTTCCCGGCGTCGTCGCCGTCCTTCTCCTCGTTCTCCAGGACGGGGATGAGGGAGAGCTTGCCGCGCTGGTCGATCTCGGCGATCTCGACCTGGACCTTCTGGCCGACGCCGAGGACGTCCTCGACGTTCTCCACGCGCTTGCCGCCGGCGAGCTTGCGGATCTGCGAGATGTGCAGCAGGCCGTCCTTGCCGGGCATCAGCGAGACGAAGGCGCCGAAGGAGGTGGTCTTCACGACCGTGCCCAGGTAGCGCTCGCCGACCTCGGGCATGGTCGGGTTGGCGATGCCGTTGATGGTCGTGCGGGCGGCCTCGGCGGCCGGGCCGTCGGCGGCGCCGATGTAGATCGTGCCGTCGTCCTCGATGGTGATCTCGGCGCCGGTGTCCTCCTGGATCTGGTTGATCATCTTGCCCTTGGGGCCGATGACCTCACCGATCTTGTCCACGGGGATCTTGATGGTGATGATCCGCGGGGCGTGCGGGGACATCTCGTCCGGCCGGTCGATGGCCTCCATCATCACGTCGAGGATGTGCAGCCGGGCGTCGCGGGCCTGCTTCAGGGCCGCGGCCAGCACGGAGGCGGGGATGCCGTCGAGCTTGGTGTCGAGCTGCAGGGCGGTGACGAACTCCTTGGTGCCGGCGACCTTGAAGTCCATGTCGCCGAAGGCGTCCTCGGCGCCGAGGATGTCGGTCAGCGTCACGTAGCGCGTCTCGCCCTCGATCTCCTTGGAGATCAGGCCCATGGCGATGCCGGCGACCGGGGCCTTCAGCGGCACACCGGCGTTCAGCAGCGACATGGTCGAGGCGCAGACGGAGCCCATGGAGGTCGAGCCGTTGGAGCCGAGCGCCTCGGAGACCTGGCGGATGGCGTACGGGAAGTCCTCGCGGCTGGGCAACACCGGCACGATGGCGCGCTCGGCGAGCGCGCCGTGGCCGATCTCGCGGCGCTTGGGGGTGCCGACGCGGCCGGTCTCGCCGGTGGAGTAGGGCGGGAAGATGTAGTTGTGCATGTACCGCTTGCGGGTCACCGGGTTGAGGGTGTCCAGCAGCTGCTCCATGCGGAGCATGTTCAGCGTCGTCACGCCCATGATCTGGGTCTCGCCGCGCTCGAAGAGCGCCGAGCCGTGCACCCGCGGGATCGCCTCGACCTCGACGGCCAGCGGGCGGATGTCGGTGACGCCGCGGCCGTCGATGCGGACCTTGTCGCGGATGACGCGCTCGCGCACCAGCTCCTTGGTGAGCGCGCGGTACGCCGCGGAGATCTCCTTCTCGCGGCCCTCGAACTGCGGGAGCAGCTTCTCGGCGGCGACGTCCTTGACGCGGTCCAGCTCGGCCTCGCGCTCCAGCTTGTCGCCGACGGTGAGGGCCCGGGCCAGCTCGTCGCGGACGGCCTCGGTGAGCGCCGCGAGCACGTCGTCCTGGTAGTCGAGGAAGACGGGGAACTCGCCGGTGGGCTTGGCGGCCTTGGCGGCGAGGTCGGCCTGCGCCTTGCAGAGGGTCTTGATGAAGGGCTTGGCGGCGTCGAGGCCGGCGGCGACGACCTCCTCGGTCGGCGCGGTGGCGCCGCCCTTGACCAGCTCGACGGTCTGGTCGGTGGCCTCGGCCTCGACCATCATGATCGCGACGTCGCCGTCGTCGAGCACGCGGCCGGCGACGACCATGTCGAAGACGGCCTCCTCCAGCTCGGCGTGGGTGGGGAAGGCCACCCACTGGCCGCGGATGAGGGCGACGCGGGTGCCGCCGATGGGGCCGGAGAAGGGCAGGCCCGCCAGCTGGGTGGAGGCGGAGGCGGCGTTGATCGCGACCACGTCGTAGAGGTGGTCGGGGTTGAGCGCCTCGATGGTGGCGACGATCTGGATCTCGTTGCGCAGGCCCTTCCGGAACGAGGGGCGCAGCGGCCGGTCGATGAGCCGGCAGGTGAGGATGGCGTCCTCGCTGGGGCGGCCCTCGCGGCGGAAGAAGGAGCCGGGGATCTTGCCGATGGCGTACATGCGCTCTTCGACGTCCACCGTGAGGGGGAAGAAGTCGAGCTGGTCCTTGGGGTGCTTGGAGGCGCTGGTCGCCGCGAGGACCATGGTCTCGTCGTCGAGATAGGCGACGGCGGAGCCGGCGGCGAGCTTGGCGAGCCGGCCGGTCTCGAAGCGGATGGTGCGGGTGCCGAACGAGCCGTTGTCGATGACGGCCTCGGTGTAGTGGGTTTCGTTCTCCACCAGGAAATTCTCCTCGTCTGCGCCCACGCCCGTGTGGCGTGGGCCGTGAGCGGTGGAGCACCCGCGCGGCAGGCTCGGGCCGGATGAGCGGCTGAGGCCGGGCCGGTCTTCGATCGAAGCCACCGGGGTGCGCGCTCGCGCGTACTCCGAAGGCCACTACCGAGGACCGGCGCCCGCTGTCGGCACAGGTCCGGCGGCTGCGGGCGGTTGCTCCCCGTGTTCACTCTGTGCTGATGTCCTGCCGACCAGAGTACAAGTCCTCCGGGCGGCGTCTCGACGGCTGGCGGCCAACCGGTCGGTAAGGGTCCGTACGACGGACCGGCCCGGCGTCCGGGCGGGACCGGAACGCCGCGGGCATACGCCGAGGGAGCGGCTCCCGGCGGGGAGCCGCTCCCTCGTACGGTGCTAGCGGGCGCCGGCGGCGCCGCGGCGGATGCCGAGGCGCTCGACCAGCGTGCGGAAGCGGGCGATGTCCTTCTTCGCCAGGTACTGCAGGAGCCGGCGGCGGCGGCCGACGAGCAGGAGCAGACCGCGGCGCGAGTGGTGGTCGTGCTTGTGGGTCTTCAGGTGCTCGGTCAGGTCGGTGATGCGCTGGGTGAGCATCGCGACCTGCACCTCGGGGGAGCCGGTGTCGCCTTCCTTCGTGGCGTACTCGGCCATGATCTTCTTCTTGGTCGCGGTGTCGAGCGACATACTCGTTCCAACTCCTCGGGTCGGCGCCGCCGAGCGCCCCTGGTCCAGGTCACAGGGGAGCTGCGGTAACTCGGCGGGCGGGTCGGCCGCGGCGCCTCACCCGGTGGTCCCGGGGGCACTCACGCGAACCGTCCGCCAGCCTACCAGCCGCGCGGCGGCCCGCAGACCGCCGCCCGGCGCCGCCCGGCGGGGCCGGGGGGTGCGAGTCAGATCTTGACGCCGTGCTTGGTCAGGAACGCGACCGGGTCGACGGCGGAGCCGTAGTAGGGGGTGGTGCGGACCTCGAAGTGGAGGTGCGGGCCGGTGGAGTTGCCGGTCGTGCCGATCTTGCCGATCGCGGTCTTGGCGTTGACCTTCTCGCCGACCGAGACGTCGATCTTGGACAGGTGGCCGTACTGGGTGTAGACGCCGTCGCTGTGCTTGATCACGATGTTGTTGCCGTACGCGCCGCCCCAGCCGGCCTCGACCACGGTGCCGCTGTGGACCGACCGGACCTTCGTGCCCGTGGGGGCGGCGAAGTCCTGGCCGCTGTGCTTGGCGGCCCAGCGGGCGCCGCCCTGGTTGTACTTGCCGGTGACCTCGTAGTCGGCGCTGACGGGCTTGACCCAGTCGGGCTTGCTGTCGGCGCTCGCCACTCCCGCGCCGAGGGCGAGGACCATGCCGGCACCTGCGGCCAGCGTGACGGACTTGGCGACGGGGGCGGTGAACTTGGCGTGCTTCGACATTCTCGGAATTCCCTCCAGACATGGTTTCGACCCCGGCTGCGCTCCGAGGTCGCCCCACCTTGGTAACCCGCCCGATCCGGACAGACAAGGACCCTTGGTACGAGTCGGGGTCGTAGCGGCGAGTCGGGTTTTTCTGCCCCTTGCGTACCGGGACGCGCCCACCGCGAGAAGGTCCCTCAGCCGGATAAGGGAACTCTCCTGGTGGGCGTATATGCAGGTGAGAGCGGTTCATACCGGCCGTGTCCGAAGGTCCGGCGAGCCCCCCTGCCGAAAGTCCGGGGACAACAGAGTCGAAAGTCCCGGACTCCTGTCCGGTGCGCGTACTATCGCGTTTAGGATTCCTTTTCCGCCCTGTGGGGCATGCCACTCCTGGATAAAAGCGCGCGGCTTTTCAGCGGGTCTTTCTCCCCGCCCACGCGGGACCAATTACCCCCTACCGGCGCGGGATCCGGCCCGCCCCGGTAGGCTGCGTGCGCCAGTTCCTAGGAGGGGGTATGGAACCGCTGCGACTCGACGACCCCGAGCAGTTCGGGGCGTACCGGCCGGTGGGGCGCCTGGATCCGGACGCGGGCGAGATACGCCCGCCCGCCGTGCGCTACGTGGCGCAGGCGCCGGGTGGCGAACGCACCGTCCTGATCACCGCACCGCGTCCCGAGGCGACGGCCGCCGACCACGGCCACGCCGGGCGCTTCCGCGCCGCCGCCGCAGAGGCCCAGCGCCTCGCGGGCACGGGCGGCCCGTGGCTGGCGCCCGTGGGCGAGCTGTCGGCCGCCGGCCCGCCGTGGTGGGCGATGCCGTACCGCGAGGCGCTGCCGCTGCCCGCCGCGCTGGACGCACAGCAGGGGCCGCTGCCGGAGCGCACGGTCTGCGCCCTGGGCGCCGCGCTGACCGAGACGCTGGCCGCGCTGCACGCCGCGGGGGTGGCGCACGGGGGTCTCGATCCGACGGCCGTGCTGCTCACCGGCGACGGCCCGCTGCTGACCGGGTACGGCGCGGTGAGCGCGGCCGGGGCCGACGGCAGCCCGCGGGAGGGCCTCGCCGGGCTCGTCCCGGAGTTCCTGCCGCCGGAGCAGGCGGCGGGCGGGCGGCCGCGGCCGCGGGGGGACGTGTACGCGCTGGCCGCGGTGCTCGTGTACGCCGCGACGGGCCGGGCGCCCGGCGACCGGGGGGCCGGTCCCGGCGGCGATCCCGGGTACGGGGCCGATCCGGACCCGTACGC
>NZ_BAAAPF010000222.1:0-12124 GCF_039531005.1 Streptomyces synnematoformans | reverse complement strand
TCCGCCGCCGGCGGCTCCGCGAGCCGGGCGGGGAGGCACGGCCCGGGGAGGTGCAGCGAGCCGCCCGCCTGCAGAGCCTCGTACACCTCGTGCAGGACGCGCCTGAGGAAGCCGGCCATGTCTCTCCGTTCCGCCGTGTTCCGCTTCACGGTCCGTGCCGCCGATCGAGAGCGGTTCGAAGCCGGCTGGAGCGGTCCGGCCGCCCGGCCGCGGCGCGCCGCCGCCCGCGGGAGGGCCGCGTCACAGTGGGCCGCAACTGCGGCTCAGCTCAGCCTCAAGAACCCCTTGCCAACGTTGCGGAGTGGACCGCCCGGGCCCCGCAGCGTCGCGGGGCGGTGACGGGGGGTCGCGGGAGGTGGGACCTCATGGACGAGGCCGAGGGCGTGCAGCAGACGGTCACGGCACAGGCACCGGTGCTCCTGCTGGCCGGGGTGGACGAGGAGGAGCCGCCGGAGCCGAACGTGGTGCGGGGGATCGACTGACCCCCGCCGCCGCACCGGCGCGGGCCGCCCGGGGGCGGGTCGCCGGCGACGACCGAGGAATCGAGGAGCCTATGACGATCTCCCCGCAGCGCCGCGGCACGGCGGCGGTCACGCGCTCGGCCGACGCGTTCCTCACCGCGCCGGGCACCGCGGTGCTCACGACGCTCCGGCCCGACGGGACGCCGCACCTGACCCCCGTGCGCTTCACCTGGGACCGCGCGGCGGGGCTCGCGCGCGTGCTGACGGTGGAGACCACGCGCAAGGTGCGCAACGTGCTCGCCGCGCGGGCGGCGCGGGTCGCGCTGTGCCAGGTCGACGGAGCCCGCTGGGTCACCCTCGAAGGCGTCGCGCGGGTGACCGGCGACCCCGACCGGGTCGCGGAGGGGGTGCGCCGGTACGTCGAGCGCTACTGGTCGGGGCCGCCGAACCCGCCGGGGCGGGTGGTGGTGGAGATCGAGGTCGACCGGGTGCTGAGCCTCAACTGCTGAGCACGGCGGCTCAGCCGGCCCCGCCGGGCGGCTCCCCGTCCATCCAGATCACCGCGAAGGTCAGCGCGGTCAGTCGCCAGCCGTCCGCGGTACGCAGCGCCGAGCCGGTCACCGACGTACCGACGGTGAACAGATCCGAGCGCGCGGCGTCGGAGTGGTGTACGTGCGTGGAGACGAGATTGGCGCGCAGCGTCGCCGTGTCTCCCGCGCATTCCACCACCGCGGGGGAATTCAGATGCTGCGTGCGCGCGAAGGCCGCGAGCGAGGCGCGGTGCCACTCCGCGAGCCCTTCGATTCCCTGGTGCGCGTTCATGGGAAACACCACCGCGGCGTCCTCTGTGAAGATGCCGCGGGCCCACGCGTCGTCCAGCTTCTCGGTGTCGAGCCCGATCAGATAGCGGTCCAGCAGACCGCCCACCTGCAATGTGTCGGCCCATGCGGGGCCGGGTGCGAAAGATTCAGCGGCTGTCGAAGTCATGCCCCAGCATGGGCCCGTCGCGGGGGGCCGGCCAAGGCCGTCTGGAAAAGCTCTGACATTCCTGCGGAGATTCTGTAGCGACCTGTAGAAACCCTGTACTTGTTTCTCTTTACCGCCCGGTTCACGGCTGCCCATACTCGGTGGCACATCAATCGGCACACGGCGGATGGGCGACGATGGACAAATATGACGCGGATGTGATCATCGTGGGCGCCGGCCCCACCGGGCTCATGCTCGCCGGTGAACTCGGCCTGCACGGCATTTCGGTTCTCGTGCTCGACAGGCTCGCCGAGCCGATAAAGGAGTCCCGCGCGCTCGGGTTCTCCGCGCGCACCATCGAGGAATTCGACCAGCGCGGGCTGCTCACCCGGCTCGGACCGGTCGACACCATTCCGGTCGGGCACTTCGGCGGGATCCCGCTGGACTACCGGGTGATCGAGGGCGGTTCGTACGGCGCCCGCGGCATACCCCAGGCCCGCACCGAGGGGATGCTCGCCGGCCGGGCGGCCGAGACCGGCGCCCGGATCCGCCGGTCCGTCGAGGTCACCGGTCTGGAACAGGACGACGACGGCGTCACCGTGCGGGTCTCCGGCGCCGACGGCGCCGGAGAGCTGCGGGCCCGGTACGCCGTCGGCTGCGACGGCGCCCGCAGCGTCGTGCGCCGCGCCGCCGGGATCGCGTTCCCCGGCACCGAACCCACCATCGAGCTGCGGTTCGCCGACATCGCCGGCGTCCAGCTGCGCCCCCGCTTCTCCGGTGAGCGGGTGCCCGGCGGCATGGTCATGGTGCTGCCGCTGGGCCCCGACCGCTGCCGCATCGTGTACTACGACCGCGGCGAGCCGCTGCGCACGAACCCGGACCCGCTGACGTTCGACGAGGTCGCCGAGGCGTACCGGAAGCTGTCCGGCGAGGACATCTCCGGTGCCACGCCGCTGTGGGTCGGCTCGACCACCGACGTCAGCCGGCAGGCCGCCGAGTACCGCCGCGGCCGGGTCCTCGTCGCGGGTGACGCCGCGCACATCCATCTGCCGATCGGCGCCCAGGGCATGAGCGCGGGCGTGCAGGACGCGGTGAACCTCGGCTGGAAGCTGGGCCTGGTGGTCAGGGGCCTGGCGCCGGACGCGCTGCTGGACACGTACCACGACGAGCGGCACCCCGTCGGGGCCCGGATCCTCGCCAACACCCTCGCGCAGCGCACGCTCTACCTCGGCGGCGACGAGGTCGCCCCGCTGGTCGAGGTGTTCGCCGAGCTGATGCGGCACGAGTCGGTGCAGCGCCGGCTCGCCGGCATGGTCACCGGGCTCGACATCCGCCACGCCGCCGGCCCGGCGGCCGACGCCCACCCGCTGGTGGGCCGGCGGCTGCCCGACGGTGAGCTGACCACCCGCGACGGCCGGAGCACCACCGTCTACGAGCTGCTGCACCCCGGCCGCGGCGTGCTGCTGGACGGCACCGGCGACGCCGCGCCGGCCGCCGCCGCCAAGCCGTGGTCCGACCGCGTCGACACCGTCGACACCGTCGACAGTGCCGCCGCCGAACCCGGCGGGGCCCTGCCCGAGGCCGGCGCGCTCCTGCTGCGGCCCGACGGCTACGTCGCCTGGGTCGCGTCCGGGACCGACCAGAGCCCGCTGGCCGAGGCGCTGGAGCGCTGGTTCGGCCCGGCCGGCTGAGCCGGCCCGCCGCGCGCCGTCCGTACCACCCGTCGAGATCCGCTCCCCGCGAAGGAAGTGACCGGGCCATGCCCTACATCTCCACCGACGACAAGTACCTGACCGTTCTCAACCTCTTCACCACCGACAAGCCGGAGAACCAGGACCGGCTGATCCAGGAGATGCGGAAGATCGTCGACGCCGCGGCGTACGACGGCTGGATCTCCTCCACCGTGCACTCCGGCCAGGAGAGCCCGGGGACCGCCAACTTCATTCAGTGGCGCAGCGGCGAGGACCTGGAGGCGCGCTACGCGGGCGAGGAGTTCAAGCACCGCGTGATGCCCCTCTTCACCGAGATCACCACCTCCATCCGGCTGCTGCAGAACGAGATCGTCTACACCCAGCGGCACCCCTCGCAGGGCGACGCCGTCGAGATCGCGCCGGACCGCGGGGACCACACCGTGATCGAGATCTTCAAGACCGCCGAGGGCGACCAGGAGCAGCTCACAGCGGAGCTGGGGGAGGGGCAGAGCTGGCTCGCCGACGTGCCCGGCTACCGCTCGCACAGCGTCTTCCGGGGGCTGCGGGCGCGCTTCCTGGAGGGTGCGTTCGCCGTCGTCTACTCGCAGTGGGCGAGCAAGGAGAGCCACGACGCCCACCGCCGCCTCGCCGACGCCGAGAAGTCCGCGGCCCGCCGCGCGTCCGAGGCCCGTATCGCGGCGCTGACCACCGAGCACGACTGGAACTCCTACCGCGTCGTGCACACCCGCAAGGCCGGTGAGTGACCCCGTACGGCCCGACAGCCGCAAGGAGCGACGCATGCACAGCACCTTGATCGTGGCCAGGATGGCGCCGGCCGCGGGCGACGACGTCGCCCGGCTGTTCGCCGCGTTCGACGCCACCGACATGCCGCACCGGATGGGCACCAGGCGGCGCCAGCTCTTCGCCTTCCGCGGGCTCTACTTCCACCTGCAGGACTTCGACTCCGACGACGGGGGCGAGCGGATCGAGGGCGCCAAGGACGACCCCCGGTTCGTCCGGATCAGCGAGGACCTGAAGCCGCACATCGAGGCGTACGACCCGGCCACCTGGCGCTCCCCGGCCGACGCGATGGCGCACCGCTTCTACTCCTGGGAGGCCGGCGCATGACCGAGCGCCGCGTGGCCCTCACCGGGATGGAGGTCCTCGCGCCGGGCGGGCTGGGCCGCGCGGAGTTCTGGCGGCTGATCAGCGAGGGGCGGACGGCGACCCGGGGGATCACCTTCTTCGACCCGGCGCCGTTCCGCTCCCGGGTGGCCGCCGAGGCCGACTTCTGCGGCCTGGAGTACGGGCTGAGCCCGCAGGAGGCGCGGCGCATGGACCGCGCGGCGCAGTTCGCGGTGGTGGCGGCCGGCAACGCCGTCGACGACAGCGGTGCGGACCTCGGGGGGATCGCACCGCACCGCGTCGGCGTCGTCGTCGGCAGCGCCGTGGGCGCCACGATGGGGCTGGACGAGGAGTACCGCGTCGTCAGCGACGGCGGCCGGCTGGACCTCGTCGACCACCGCTACGCGGTGCCGCATCTGTACAACTTCCTGGTGCCCAGCTCGTTCGCCGCCGAGGTGGCCTGGGCCGTCGGCGGCGAGGGGCCCGCGACCGTGGTCTCCACCGGCTGCACCTCCGGCATCGACGCGGTCGGCTACGGCGCCGAGCTGGTGCGCGAGGGATCCGTCGACGTGATGGTCGCGGGCGCGGCGGACGCGCCGATCTCGCCGATCACCCTGGCGTGCTTCGACGCGATCAAGGCGACGACACCGCGCACCGACGCCCCGGAGCGGGCCTCGCGCCCCTTCGACGGCACCCGCAACGGCTTCGTGCTCGGCGAGGGCGCGGCGTTCTTCGTGCTGGAGGAGCTGGAGAGCGCCCGGCGGCGGGACGCGCACGTCTACGCCGAGATCGCCGGCTACGCCACCCGCTCCAACGCGTACCACATGACCGGACTGCGGCGGGACGGCGCGGAGATGGCCGAGGCGATCCGGGTCGCGCTGGCCGAGGCGCGGATGAACCCCGAGGACGTCGACTACGTCAACGCCCACGGCTCCGGCACCAAGCAGAACGACCGGCACGAGACCGCGGCGTTCAAGAAGAGCCTCGGCGAGCACGCCTTCCGCACGCCCGTCAGCTCCATCAAGTCCATGGTGGGCCACTCGCTGGGCGCCATCGGCGCCATCGAGATCGCCGCCTCCGCGCTGGCGATGGAGTACGACGTCGTGCCGCCGACGGCCAACCTGCACACCCCGGACCCGGAGTGCGACCTCGACTACGTGCCGCTGACGGCGCGCGACCAGCTCGTGGACGCCGTACTGACGGTCGGCAGCGGCTTCGGCGGCTTCCAGAGCGCGATGGTGCTCGCCGGCCCGGAGAGGAGCATCGTATGACGGGCGCATCGGCGCCGGTCGCGGTCACCGGCCTGGGCGTCGCCGCCCCCAACGGGCTGGGCGCGGCGGACTACTGGGCGGCGACCCGCGGCGGCAAGAGCGGCATCGGCCGCATCACCCGCTTCGACCCGTCCGGCTACCCGGCGCAGCTCGCCGGCGAGATACCCGGCTTCGACGCCGCCGAGCACCTGCCCAGCAGGCTCCTGCCGCAGACGGACCGGGTGACCCGGCTGGCGCTGGCCGCCGCGGACTGGGCGCTGGCCGACGCGGGCGTGGCCCCCGAGTCGTTCGACCCGCTGGACATGGGCGTCGTCACCGCCAGCCACGCGGGCGGCTTCGAGTTCGGCCAGGGCGAGCTGCAGAAGCTGTGGGCCCGGGGCAGCCAGTTCGTCTCCGCGTACCAGTCCTTCGCCTGGTTCTACGCGGTCAACAGCGGCCAGATCTCCATCCGGCACGGGATGAAGGGCCCCAGCGGCGTCGTCGTCAGCGACCAGGCCGGCGGCCTCGACGCACTCGCGCAGGCCCGGCGGCAGGTGCGCAAGGGCACCCCGCTGATCGTCACCGGCGCGCTCGACGCCTCGGTCTGCCCGTGGGGCTGGGTGGCGCAGCTCGCCTCCGGGCGGATGAGCACCAGCGCCGAACCGACCCGCGCCTACCTGCCGTTCGACCGCGACGCCCGCGGCTACGTACCCGGAGAGGGCGGCGCGCTCCTCGTCCTGGAGCCCGCCGACGCCGCCCGGGCGCGCGGCGCCCGCGTCCTCGGCGAGATCGCCGGCTACGGCGCCACGATCGACCCGGCGCCCGGCAGCGGCCGGCCGTCCACGCTGCGTACCGCGATCCGCGTCGCGCTCGACGACGCGGGCGCGGCGCCCGGCGACGTCGACGTGGTCTTCGCCGACGGCGCGGGGGTGCCGGAGCTGGACCGTACCGAGGCGGAGGCCGTCAGCGAGGTCTTCGGCTCCGGCCGCGTCGCCGTCACCGTGCCCAAGTCGATGACCGGCCGGCTGTACTCCGGCGCCGCCCCGCTGGACGTGGCGTGCGCGCTGCTGGCCATGCGCGCGGGCGTGATCCCGCCCACCGTCCACACCGACCCCTGCCCCGAGTACGACCTGGACCTGGTGCTGTACCAGGCCCGCCCGGCCGAGCTGCGCACCGCGCTGGTGGTGGCCCGGGGCCACGGCGGGTTCAACTCCGCGATGGTCGTCCGTGCCGGGGAGTGAACCGCCGGCCCAGCCCGCAACGGAAGGGACCACAGACAGATGACGGACAAGGAGTTCACCCTCGACGACCTCCGGCGCATCCTGCTGCAGGCCGCCGGCGCCGACGAGGGAACCGACCTCGGCGCGGACATCCTGGACACCTCCTTCGATCTCCTCGGCTACGAGTCGCTGGCGCTGCTGGAGACCGGTGCCTGCATCGAGCGCGAGTACGGCATCTCCCTGGACGACGACACCCTCACCACCGACGCCCTGACGCCCCGGGCCCTGATCAAGACCGTCAACGAGCGGCTGGCCGCCGCCCGCTCCTGAGAGGACCCACGCCATGACCCAGCCAACCGTCCGCGTCGCCGTCGTCACCGGCGGCACCAGCGGCATCGGACTCGCGACCGTACGGCTGCTCGCCGGCCAGGGGCACCGGGTGTTCCTGGGCGCGCGCACCGAAGCCGACGTGGTGGCGACCGTGAAGTCCCTGAAGGACGCCGGCCGGGAGGCCGAGGGCCAGGCCCTCGACGTCCGCGACCGCGCCTCGGTCGCGTCGTTCGTGCGGGCCGCGGTCGACACGTACGGGCCCGTCGACGTGCTCGTCAACAACGCCGGCCGCTCCGGCGGCGGCGTCACCGCCGAGATCGCCGACGAACTGTGGGACGACGTCATCGACACCAACCTCAACAGCGTCTTCCGCATGACCCGCGAGGTGCTGACCGCCGGCGGCATGCGCGAGCGCGACCGCGGCCGCATCGTCAACGTCGCCTCCACGGCCGGCAAGCAGGGCGTCGTGCTCGGCGCCCCGTACTCCGCCTCCAAGCACGGCGTCGTCGGCTTCACCAAGGCGCTCGGCAACGAGCTGGCGCCCACCGGCATCACCGTCAACGCCGTCTGCCCCGGCTACGTCGAGACGCCGATGGCGCAGCGCGTGCGGCAGGGCTACGCCGCCGTCTACGACACCACCGAGGAGGCGGTCCTGGAGAAGTTCCGGGCCAAGATCCCGCTGGGCCGCTACAGCACCCCGGAGGAGGTCGCCGGCCTGATCGGCTATCTGGCCTCCGACGTCGCGGCCTCCATCACCGCCCAGGCGCTCAACGTCTGCGGCGGGCTGGGCAACTTCTGACCCCCGCGGCCCCGGCCGCCCCCACGGCCCCGGCCCCACGACCGCCACGACGGACAAGAGGAGCAGGAGCAGCTGTCATGACGACGCGCGAGGTCGAGCACGAGATCACCATCGACGCCCCCGCCGCCACCGTCTACCGCCTGCTGGCGGACGTGGACCACTGGCCGCGGATCTTCCCGCCCACCATCCACGTCGAGCAGGAGCGGACCGGCGAGCACAGCGAGCGCATCCGCATCTGGGCCACCGCCAACGACGAGCCCGTGACCTGGACGTCGCGCCGCACCCTCGACCCCGACGCCCTGCGGATCGTCTTCCGCCAGGAGGTGACCACCCCGCCGGTCGCCGCCATGGGCGGCACCTGGATCATCGAGCCCCGCGACGGCTCCTCGCGGGTCCGGCTGCTGCACGACTACCGGGCCGTCGACGACGACCCGGAGGACCTGGCGTGGATCGACCGGGCGGTGGACACCAACAGCCGCTCGGAGCTGGCGGCCCTGAAGGAGAACGTCGAGAGCGCCCACGCCGCGGAGGCCGGGGAGCTGCTCTTCTCCTTCACCGACACGATCGAGGTCGCCGGCGCGGTCAAGGACGTCTACGACTTCGTCAACGAGGCCGCGCTGTGGCCCGAGCGGCTGCCGCACGTCGCCAGCGTGCGCTTCCACGAGCCGAGCCCGGGGCTGCAGACGCTGCAGATGGACACCCGCGCCAAGGACGGCTCGGTGCACACCACCAAGTCGTACCGGGTCACCTTCCGGCCGTACAAGATCGCCTACAAGCAGGTGACGCTGCCCGCGCTGATGACCCTGCACACCGGCGTGTGGACGTTCACCGACACCGGCCGCGGCACCACCGAGGCGGGCTCGCAGCACACCGTCTCGATCAACACCGGAAACATCGCGCGGATCCTCGGCGAGCAGGCCACGGTCGCGGACGCCCGCGCGTACGTGCACACCGCGCTGAGCACCAACAGCCGCGCCACGCTGGGCCACGCCCGGGACTACGCGGAGCGGAAGAGCTGACATGGCCGCGGACCGTGCCCCGGCGGCGGACGCCGCCGCGGAGGTGATCCGGACCCAGGTCATCGTCGTCGGCGCCGGCCCCGTGGGGCTCCTGCTCGCCGCGGAGCTGTGCCTGCGCGGCGTCCGGGTGGCCGTCGTCGAGCAGCGGCACGGCCCCACCACCGAGTCGCGCGCCTCCACGCTGCACGCCCGCACCATGGAGGTCTTCGACAGCCGCGGCCTGCTGCCGGACTTCGGCGGCCCGCCGAACGAGCCGCGCGGCCACTTCGGCGGCATCCCGCTGGACCTGACCCTGCCCGGCGCCTACCCCGGGCAGTGGAAGGTGCCGCAGAACAAGACCGAGTCGGTGCTGGAGGAGTGGGCGCTGTCGCTCGGCGCGGACATCCGCTGCGGCCACCGGCTGCGGCTGATCGCCGTGGTCCAGGACGGCGACGCCGTCGAGGCCGAGACCGTCGCCCGCGACGGGCGCCCGGTCCGGCTGCGCGGCAGCCACCTCGTCGCCTGCGACGGCCAGGACTCCACGGTGCGCCGGCTCATGGCCGCGGACTTCCCCGGCCGGCCGGCGGGCCGCGAGCTGCTGCGCGCCGACGTGGACGGCATCGACATCCGCGCGCGGCGCTTCGAGCGGCTGCCGGGCGGCCTCGCCATCGCGGCGCGCCGGGAGGACGGCGTGACGCGGGTGATGGTGCACGAGTCCGGCGCGGCGGTGGGGGCCCGCACCGGCCCGGCGCGGTTCGAGGAGATCGTCGCCGCCTGGCGGCGCGTCACCGGCGAGGACATCGGGGGCGGCAAGCCGCTGTGGGTCAACCGCTTCGACGACGAAAACCGCCAGCTCGCCGACTACCGGCACGGGCGGGTGCTGTACGCGGGCGACGCCGCCCACCGGCAGCTGCCCACCGGCGGCCAGGCGCTCAACCTCGGCCTGCAGGACGCCTTCAACCTCGGCTGGAAGCTCGCCGCCGAGGTCGCCGGGCACGCGCCCGCCGGGCTGCTGGACACGTACCACGCCGAACGGCACGCGGTCGGCGCCGCCGTGCTGGCCAACATCCGCGCCCAGAGCGAACTGCTCCTCGGCGGGCCCGAGGTGGAGCCGGTGCGCGCGGTCCTCGCGGAGCTGATGCGGTACGAGCCGGTGCGCGCCCGGCTCGCCGGGATGATCAGCGGCCTCGACGTCCGCTACGACTTCGGCGGCGCCGCGCACCCGCTGCGCGGCGCCCGGCTGCCGCACGCCACGCTGCGCGTCGGCGGCTCCACCTGCACGACGTACGAACTGCTGCGGTCCGACCGCGGGCTGCTGCTCGTGCTCGGCGGCCCGGTGCCGGCGGCGGGCGGCCGGTGGGCCGGCCGCGTGGACCGGGTCGCGGCGCGCGTCGAGCCGGGCGCGGCGTCCGGCGGGCTCGACGGGGTCCGCGCCGTGGCGGTGCGGCCGGACGGCTACGTCGCCTGGGCCCGCGACGGCGGGCCGGAGGCCGGGGGGCTCACGGAGGCCCTGGAGCGCTGGTTCGGCGCACCCGCCTGACGGCTCGTCCCCGTACGTCCGTCCCCCCACCAACCGCGATCCGCACGACAGCCAAGCCCAGTTGCGACCAGAGAGGCAGGACAACCATGGCACAGCCAGCGGTGGACACGGATGTCGTCGTCGTCGGCGCCGGACCGACGGGGCTGATGCTCGCCGGCGAACTGCGCCTGGGCGGGGCCCGCGTCGTCGTCCTGGAGCGCCTGGCCGAACCGACCGGCCAGTCCCGCGGGCTCGGCTTCACGGCCCGGGCCATGGAGGTGTTCGACCAGCGCGGCCTGCTGCCGCGCTTCGGCCGGGGCGGCACCCTCGACGTCAGCCCCGTGGGGCACTTCGGCGGGGTGCAGTTCGACTACACCGCCCTGGAGGACGGCCACTTCGGCGCCCGCGGCATACCGCAGAACGAGACCGAGGCGGTCCTGGAGAGCTGGGCCCGCGAGCGGGGCGCGGAGATCCGGCGCGGCTGGGAGGTGACGGAGCTGGCCGACGGGTTCCTCGACGGCGACGCCGTCGAGGTGCTCGCCGAGACGCCCGAGGGCCCGCGGCGGCTGCGCGCCGCGTACCTCGTCGGCTGCGACGGCGGCCAGAGCCGGGTGCGCCGGCTCGCCGACTTCGCGTTCCCCGGCGCGCCCGCGACCCGGGCGATGTACCTCGCCGACGTCGTGGGCTGCGGGCTCAAGCCCCGATTCCTCGGCGAGCGGCTGCCCCACGGCATGGTGATGGCCGCGCCGCTGAAGGAGGGCGTCGACCGCATCATCGTCTGCCCGCACGGCACGCCGGCGCGCGAGCGCGACGACGACGTGGGCTACGCCGAGGTCGCCGCCGCCTGGCAGCGCATCACCGGCGAGGACATCAGCGGCGGCAGCGCCGAGTGGGTCAGCTCGTTCAGCGACGCCGCCCGGCTGGTGACCGAGTACCGGCGCGGCCGGGTGTTGCTGGCCGGGGACGCGGCGCACATCCACCTCCCGGCCGGCGGACAGGGGCTCAGCACCGGCGTGCAGGACGCGGTGAACCTGGGCTGGAAGCTGGCGGCGGAGGTCACCGGCCGCGCGCCCGCCGGGCTGCTGGACACGTACCACGGCGAGCGGCACCCGGTGGGGGAGCGGCTGCTGACGAACACGCGGGCGCAGGGGCTGGTGTTCCTCGGCGGCGAGCAGTCCGACCCGCTGCGCGCGGTGTTCGCGGAGCTGATCGAGCACGACGTGGTCAAACGGCACCTGGCGGGGATCGTGAGCCACCTCGACATCGGCTACGACATGAACGGCACCGGCACCGGCGCCGGCGGCGCGGCGGCCGGCGCGGACGTGACGGATGCGACGGACGCGGCGGACGCGGGGGAGCCCGCCGCCGGGGCCCACCCGCTGCTCGGCCGCCGGCTCGCCAAGCGCCCGCTGACCGGCGCGGCCGGCGAGACCGACACCTTCTGCCTGCTGCACCCCGCGCGCGGCGTGCTCCTCGACCTCGCCGACAGCGCGGCGCTGCGCGAGGCCTCCGCGGGCTGGTCGGCCCGCGTCGACACCGTGACGGCCGCCGCCAAGCCGGTGGCGGGCGCCACCGACGTGCTCGCCGGGCTGGACGCCGCACTCGTGCGGCCCGACGGGCACGTCGCGTGGACGTCCGACGGCTCGCCGCGCGGGCTGGACGCGGCGCTGAGCCGGTGGTTCGGCGCCGGCCGCGCCGCGTAGCGGTGCCGGACACCGAGACGTCGGGCGCGGCGGCGGCCGCGGAGTCGCCCCCCGGGGCGGTG
>NZ_BAAAPF010000221.1:0-12225 GCF_039531005.1 Streptomyces synnematoformans | reverse complement strand
CCGCCTGCCCGCTCTGCCCGCACTCGTCGGCCACGCTGCATCCCCCCGGATCCTCGGTCCCCGGCGTCCGCGCCGGTCGGCGGCCCCATGGTAGAGCCTGCCCGGGCGGCGCAGGCGGCTGCCCCCGAAGGCCGGGCCGGGGCGCCAACGCCCCGCCCGGGCAGCGGAGTCGGCACGGGCCGCCGGCGCGGCCGGCGGGGGTCGCGGCACGGCCGGAGGGCACACCCCCAGGGGCCCTCCGGCCGCATACCGCCGCGGCGTCCTCATCCCCTTGTCGGCCGGACCGTGCGGTGCCGCGGTGGTGCCGTCCTGCCCTCGGTCAGACGGCCTGCCACAGCGCCGGCACGTTCGGCGGCTCCCATCCCGGCAGGGCCTGGTGGGACTGGAGGCACCGATAGCTGGTCCCGCCGTACGTGACGGTGTCGCCGGCCTGGTAGACGGTGCCCGCGGCCCAGGTGCCGCCGGGCGGGTCGGTGGGCGGGTCGGTCCCGCCGTCGTCGGTCGTGGTCAGGGTCAGACCGTAGACCTGCAGGGCCGCGTTCACGGGCTGGAAGTACGTGGTGCCGCCGCTGCGGCAGTTGCCGGAGCCGCCGGAGGTCATGCCCTGGGCCTGGGTGCCCGAGATGAACGAGCCGCCGGAGTCGCCGGGTTCGGCGCACACGTTGGTGCGGGTCACCGGGCTGACGGTGCCCTGCGGATAGGTGACGCTGGTGTTGCGCTGCTGGATGGTGCCGCAGTGCCAGCCCGTGGTGGAGCCGGACCGGCACACCGACGCGCGCTCGACGGCCTCGGTGGAGCCCTCGACCTGCTTGGTGCCGGTGCCGTAGCCGTTGACCGTCGGGGTGGCGTTCCACTGGCTGTTCACGCCGACCCAGGCGTAGTCGCGGCCGGGGAAGGTCGAGCCCTGGAAGCTGCCCTGGGCCTGCCGGTTGACGCCGGTGGTGGTCTGGCCCGTACGGCCGCAGTGGCCGGCGGTGACGAAGCCCTCCTGGCCGCCGCCGCGGGTCACCGAGAAGCCGACGGAGCAGCGGCTGCCGGAGCCGATGTAGTAGGCGTCGCCGCCGACGACGTCCGCGTAGGTGCGGGGCTTCTCGTGGGACCGCCGGATCGTCAGCAGGCTCTCGTCGACGCCGGCCGCGGCGGCGAAGCGTTCGGCCGCCGCGGGTCTGGAGGTGTGCAGCACCACGCGGTTGGCGGCGGTGTCCACGTACCAGACGGGCACGTGGGCGGGCGAGGAGCGGTGGGCGACCCGGTCCAGGTCCGCCTTGGCCGCGTCGAGTGCGGCGAGGCTGTGGTCGACGACCTTCGCCCGGGCTCCTTCGTCGGTGATCCTCCGCGCCTCGGCGGCGTCGGTCGTCGCCACCACGACATCGGCGGAGGTCTTGCCCGACACCCACGCTCCCCCGTAGCTGCGGCCCAGTGACAGCCGCAGCGTGCCGGCGACGGCACCGGCCTCGCTCTCGTTGGCCAGCCGCGTCTTCGCCTGCGACGCGGTGAGGCCGAGGTCCCGCTGCATCGCCTTGAGCAGGCCCGGGGAGTACTGCCCCGAGGCCGAGTCGGGCGTGCCCGGGGAGTCGGATCCGAAGGCCGCTCCCTGGAGCCCGGCCAGGACGAGCGCGCCGACGGCGACGGTGGCGCCGGCCGCGCCCATGACCCGTTTGTGGAGCATGGAAGTCTCCTTGGTTTCGTGATTACGGCGAAACCGTAGCCATGGGCACGTCAGGTCGGCAGATACCAGTCCGCCCTTGCCATCGCGTTATGGAACGCCCCGCGCCGGTGCGCTCGCGGAGGTCGGGGGCCCGCGGGACGGCCGGGGGGCGGCCCGGCGCGGCCGGGGACGTCAGACGGCGACCGGGGCGGGCGCGGTGCCGAAGTCCGGGTGCGCCTGGAGCCATTCGCGGTAGCTGCGGCTGCGCCGGGCCGCCTCGGCGTGCGCGGCGCGGGCGTAGCCGGTGGCCGCCGAGGCCGTGACCGCCGCCGGCGACTCCGGGTGCCAGCCGATGAGGTGCCGCCAGCTCAGCGGGTGGCCGGCGAGCGGCCGGGTGGCCAGCCCGGGGGTGGGCGGAAACGTCGCCCGGCACAGCCCCACCGCCCGTCCGACCTGGGCGAGATGGACGCAGGAGGCGCTGTCGGTCTCGTACACGGAGGCGGGCGTGAACCCGGCGCGGACGCAGGCCGCGGCGAAGCAGTCGCCGAAGCAGCCGTCGCCCGGGACGTCGGTCCAGTGCTCTCCGGCCAGGTCGCGCAGGTCGATCCGGCGGCGCTCCGCGAGCGGGTGCGCGGCGGCGAGCATGACGAAGACGGGGTCCGTGCCGACGGTCTGCCAGACGAGCCGCTCGGTCTGCGGGGGCCGGCTGTCGCCGCAGACGCCGATCAGCGCGAAGTCCAGCCGCCCCTCGGCGACCATGCCGGCCAGTTCGCGCACGGACCAGGCGGTGTACGCCGTCACCGGGGTTGCCGGGTGCGCGGTGGCGACCCGGTCGATGAGGCCGCCGAGCAGCGGGCCGTGGGTGCCGCCGAGCCGGAAGCGCGGCATGCCGCCCCACGCCCGGGCGAACCGCACGGCGTCCCGCTGCAGTTCGAGTACACCGGGCAGCAGCACCCGGGCCCGGTCGAGGACGAGTTCGCCGAGCGCCGTGGGGCGCACGCCGTGCCTGCCGCGGTCGAAGAGCGGGCCGCCGAGTGAGCGCTCGATGCGCTTCAGCTGTGCGCTGAGCGCCGGCTGGGCGAGCCCGAGCGCGGTGGCGGCCCGGGTGAGGCTGCCCTCCTCGGCGATGGCCCGAATGGTCTTCAGGTGCCGCAACTCCAGGTCCATGCGGTCAGCTTGCGGTCCTGTGGCGGCCCCGGCAACCTTTTGGTCCGGACCAATGTCGAGGAGGGTGAGACGACGTGTCCGCTGACCCCGTCCCCATGCACCGGCTGGAGGTCCCCGCCCCGGAGGTCCTCCCCTTCGCCATCGGGTCGTTCGACTCGATCGGCCCGCTGTCGCGCGCCGGCTTCCCGCACCGGCACACGTTCCACGAGATCGTCTACGTCCGCGCCGGCCGCGGCCACCACGTGGTCGACCAGCGCAGCTGGCCGATCACCCCGCCGCACCTCGGCATCGTCACCCCGGGACAGGTGCACCACTGGGAGCGGGCGGCGGGCCTCGACGGCCATGTGATGATCTTCACCGAGGACTTCCTGCTGCCCACCCCCGGGGACCGGGACCGGCTGCGCGAGCTGTCCCGGGTCTCCTGGCTGAGCCCCGACCGGCGGTCGGCCGGGATCCTCGCCGCGCTCTTCGCGGAGATGACCCGGGAGTACGCCGGCCGGGCCCCCGGCTTCATCAGCGTGCTGCAGTCGTACCTGCACGTCCTGCTGATCCGGGCGGACCGGCTGTCCCGGACGGCCGGTACGGCGCCCGAGAGCGGCGACGGCACCGCGGGACCGCCGGCGGGGCGGGCGGCGGAGATCGCCCGGCGGTTCGACCGGCTGCTGGCCGAACCCGGGCCGGCGGTGGCCGGGTTGTCCGTGCGCGGCTGCGCGGCGAGCGTGGGCGTGTCGGTGGGCTACCTCAACGAGGCGGTCAAGCGGGCCACCGGGCTCACCCCGGGACATCTGATCAGGCAGGCGCAGGCCCGCGAGGCCAAGCGGCTGCTGGCCGCCACCGACCTGACCGTACGCCAGGTCGCCCGGCTGGCCGGCTTCTCCGACCCCGCGTACTTCAGCCGCTTCTTCCGCCGGGAGACCGGCAGCAGCCCCGGCGACTTCCGCCGCGGCAGCCGTGCGGATCACCACGATCGCCGGATTCTGTCCATCGACTGCCCCGGCACGCCCGAATAGCGTCACTGGCACCCCGCCGCGGCGTCACCACGCCGATCCGGACGCGGGGCTCACGACCCCACTCCCCCGACCGAGGAGCCGTGATGCCGTGACCGAACAGGACAGGCAGGACAACCGGGACACGTCCGCACCGGACGAGTCCGCACAGCCGCAGGAGAAGTCCGGGATCCGCCGCAAGTCCCTGCTCAAGGCCGCGCTCGTCGCCGCGCCGCTGCCGCTGCTCGTCGGCGGCGCCGCGCCGGTACTCGCCCGCGACCAGGCGCGGCAGGGCCGGGTGCTGACCCCGACGCCGGAGGCGTGCGACCCCGGGGACCCGCCGACCAGGCAGCAGACCGAGGGCCCGTACTTCAGGCCCAACTCCCCGCGGCGCACGTCGCTGGTGGAGCCGGGCACGCCGGGCACCCGGCTGACCGTGACCGGGTACGTCTTCGGGCTCACCTGCCGGCCCGTCCCGGACGCGCTGCTGGACTTCTGGCAGGCGGACGTGAACGGCGCGTACGACAACACCGGCTACCGCTTCCGCGGCCACCAGTACAGCGACGCGCAGGGCAGGTTCAGCCTGCAGACGATCGTGCCGGGCCTGTACCCGGGCCGCACCCGCCACATCCACGTCAAGGTGCAGGCGCCGGACAACCCGGTCCTGACGACGCAGCTGTACTTCCCGAACGAGCCGCGCAACAACACCGACACGATCTTCCACCCGTCGCTGCTCATGACGGTGCGGGACGTGGGCTCGGGCCGGGAGGGCAGCTTCGACTTCGTGCTGAACGTCCGGCAGGACCCGGACCCGCCGGACCCGCCCGGGGGCACCTGGGCCGCCGGCACGTCGTACCGGCCGGGCGACACGGTCACGTACGGCGGCGCCACCTACCGCTGCCTCCAGGGGCACACGGCCGCCCCGGGCTGGGAGCCGCCGAACGTGCCCGCGCTCTGGCAGGCCGTCTGAGTCCGCGGCCGGGCCGCGCCCCGGTCCGGCCGCCCGCCGACCCGCACCGCCGCGGCACCCGGGGCCCACCTCCCCGGGCCGCGGCGGCGCGGCTGCACCCGCTCCGGAACCGTCCGGAACCGTCCGGAAAGCGCTCCCCCCATGTCTTGACGGGGTGTCAATCCGCGGCGATCCTCTGGTTACTCAGCCGTAGGAATGCTCCTCACCCTGACGCGCCACCGGAGGCGGGACCCCCATGACCCGACAGCCGCATCTGCGCAAGGCCGGTCTGATCACCCTCGTCGCGGTCCTCTTCGCCGCCCTGACGGCACTCGGCACCGGCCCGGGTGCCGCCGCCGCGGCGAGCGACTGGTGGGAGCCCGTCGCCCGGCCCGCCCCGGACTCCCAGGTGAACGTCACCGGCGAGCCGTTCCGCGGCACGGACGCCGAGGGCGACGTCCGCGGCTTCGTCGACGCGCACAACCACCTGATGTCGAACGAGGGCTTCGGCGGCCGGCTCATCTGCGGCGAGCCGTTCTCCCGGCAGGGCGTCGCCGAGGCGCTGAAGGACTGCCCCGAGCACTACCCCGACGGCGCGCTCGCCCTCTTCGAGAACATCACCGGCGGCGCCGACGGCCACCACGACCCGGTCGGCTGGCCGACGTTCGGGCACTGGCCGGCCCACGACTCGCTCAGCCACCAGCAGAACTACTACGCCTGGCTGGAGCGCGCCTGGCGCGGCGGGCAGCGGATCCTGGTGCAGGACCTGGTCACCAACGGCCTGCTCTGCTCGGTCTACCCGGCAAAGGACCGCGGCTGCGACGAGATGGACTCCATCCGGCTGCAGGCCGAGAAGACGTACGAGATGCAGGACTACGTCGACGCGATGTACGGCGGCCCCGGCCGCGGCTGGTTCCGCATCGTCACCGACGCCGCGCAGGCGCGCGCGGTGGTCGCCGAGGGCAAGCTCGCCGTGGTGCTGGGCGTGGAGACCTCCGAGCCGTTCGGCTGCAAGCAGGTGCTCGGCATCGCGCAGTGCGACCGGGGCGACATCGACCGCGGCCTGGACGAGCTGTACGGCATGGGCGTGCGCAGCATGTTCCTGTGCCACAAGTTCGACAACGCGCTGTGCGGCGTGCGCTTCGACTCCGGCACCATCGGCGCGGCGGTGAACATCGGGCAGTTCCTGTCCACCGGCACCTTCTGGACCACGGAGGAGTGCACCGGCCCGCAGCAGGACAACCCCATCGGGCTGGCCGACCCGCCCACCGAGGCGGAGGACCTGCTGCCCGCCGGGGTCTCCGTCCCGTCGTACGACTCCCAGGCCCGGTGCAACACCCGCGGGCTGAGCGGGCTGGGCGAGTACGCGGTACGCGGGATGATGGACCGCGGCATGATGCTGGAGCTGGACCACATGAGCGTCAAGGCGGCGGGCCGGGCGCTGGACATCCTGGAGTCGGAGTCGTATCCGGGCGTCCTCTCCAGCCACAGCTGGATGGACCCGGACTGGACCGAGCGGCTGTACCGCCTCGGCGGCTTCGTCGCCCAGTACATGAACCCGGCCGAGGACTTCGTCGAGCAGGGGCGGCGCGACGCCGGGCTGCGCGACAAGTACGGCGCCGGGTACGGCTACGGCACCGACATGAACGGCGTCGGCGGCTGGCCCGCGCCCCGCGGCGCGGACGCCCCGGACCCGGTCGAGTACCCGTTCACCAGCGCCGACGGCGGCTCGGTCCTCGACCGGCAGGTCACCGGCGAACGCACCTGGGACTTCAACACCGACGGCGGCGCGCACGCGGGCCTCGTCCCGGACTGGATCGAGCAGATGCGGCGGCACGGCGGCGGCGACGTGGTCGAGGACCTGCTGGCCGGGGCCGAGTCGTACCTGACCACCTGGGGCGCCACCCAGGCGCACGAGGCGCCGGCGAACCTCGCCGCCGGGGCCGCCGCCACGGCCAGCTCCACCGAGTTCAGCCTGTTCACGAGCTACGCCCCGCCCCGCGCCGTGGACGGCGACCGCGGCACCCGCTGGGCCAGCGACTGGAGCGACGACCAGTGGCTGCGGCTCGACCTCGGCGAGAGCCGCCGGATCGCGCGGGTCACGCTGGACTGGGAGCGGGCGTACGGCAGCGCCTACCGCGTCGAGGTCTCCGCCGACGGCGGCGCCTGGCGCACGGTGTGGGCGACGGAGGCCGGGAACGGCGGGCTCGACACCGCGCTGTTCGACCCGGTCGACGCGCGGTATGTCCGCATCGTCGGGGTTCAGCGGGGCACGGAGCACGGCTACTCGCTCTACGAGGTCGGCATCCACGGCCGGTGAGGGTTCGGCGTAAGATCGGCCAATGGCTGACTTGACCGAAACCACACCCGGCTGGCTGGCTCCCGAGGAGCTGGAGTCGGCGCGCGCACGGATGCCGGTCCTCTACGTCGACGCGGTGCCCGTCCGCGTCGACGACCGGGGCGAGGTCACGCACGTCGGCCTGCTGCTGCGGATCGGCCCGGACGGGGCGGTGAGCCGGGCGCTCGTCTCCGGCCGGGTGCTGCACCACGAGCGGGTCAGGGACGCGCTGCTGCGGCATCTGGAGAAGGACCTCGGTCCGGTGGCGCTGCCACGGGTGCCGGCGTCGCCGCAGCCGTTCACGATCGCCGAGTACTTCCCGACGCACGGCATCACCCCGTACCACGACCCGCGGCAGCACGCGGTGTCGCTGGCGTACGTCGTGCCGGTGGCGGGCGACTGCCGGCCGCGGCAGGACGCGCTGGACTTCGTGTGGTTCACGCCGCAGGAGGCGGCGTCGGCGGTCGTGCAGCAGGAGATGCCCGGCGGTCACGGCCATCTGCTGAAGCAGGCGCTCGCACACGTGGGGTACGTCGCCTCCTGAACGCGGCGCGCACCGCCGCCGCTCCGGCCGACGGGGTCAGCGGTGGGCGCGGGCCCGGGCGGCGTCGGGTCAGGGGCGGCCGACGGCGGGGATGCGTTCGGCCTCGGGCGGGGGGCCCGGCGGGGTGCCGTCGCCGAACGGGCGGCCGCGCAGCTGCTCGCGGTGGTGCGGGGTGAGCCAGGCGGACAGGTCGGGCCCGGCGGGGACGATACCGGTGGGGTTGATGCCCGTGTGGACCTCGTAGTAGTGCCGCTTGATGTGGTCGAAGTCGACCGTGTCCCCGAAGCCGGGCGTCTGGTACAGGTCGCGGACGTACGCCCAGAGCACCGGGTCTTCCGCGATCTTGTTGCGGTTGCACTTGAAGTGGCCCTGGTAGACGGGGTCGAAGCGGACCAGGGTGGTGAACAGCCGGATGTCGGCCTCGGTGAGGGTCTCGCCCACCAGGTAGCGGCGGTCGGACAGCCGCGCGGACAGCTCGTCCAGCCGCCGGAACACGTCGCGGTACGCGCCCTCGTACTCGTCCTGGCCGGTGGCGAAACCGGCCCGGTAGACGCCGTTGTTGACGTCCCGGTAGACGCCGTCCATCACCTCGTCGATCTCGTCGCGCAGCGCCTCGGGGTACAGGTCGGGCGCGCCGTCGCGGTGCAGGGCGGTCCACTCGGTGGCGAAGTCCAGCGTGATCTGCTGGAAGTCGTTGGTGACGAGCTTGCCGCTGGGCACGTCGACGATCGCCGGCACGCTGACGCCGCCGGGGTAGCCGGTCTCGCGCGCGTCGTACGCCTCGCTGAGGAAGCGGATGCCCAGCACCGGGTCGCGGCCGCCGGGGTCGAGCGTGAAGCGCCAGCTGCGGTCGTCCTGGATCGGGTCGGTGACGCCGACGGAGAGCGCGGACTCCAGGCCGAGCAGCCGCCGGGAGATCAGCGTGCGGTTCGCCCAGGGGCAGGCGCGGCTGACCACGAGCCGGTAGCGCCCGGCCGCGACGGGCCAGCCGTCCTCGCCGGCCGCGGTGATCCGGTCGGCGAAGTGGCTGCGGGAGCGCTTGAAGCGCTTCCTGCCGTACTCCGTATTGCCCTGCCCTGCCCCGTCGAGCTCGCTGCTCATCGCCGGCCCCTTCGTCGCCGTCCGACACCACCGCGTCCATTGTCCGGTGCGCGCCCGCCCGGTGTCAGGCGATGCGCCGCGCGCCGGGCGCGTCGCAGCGCGGCCGGATCAGGGCTGTGCCGCGCCGGTGCGGTAGTGGTACGTGCACACCTCGCGGAAGCCGGCGCGCCGGTAGAGCCGCAGCGCCGCCGGGTTGTCGCGCTCCACCTGGAGGTACAGGTGCGTCGCGCCGTGCGCCCCGGCCCAGCCGGCCAGGGCGCCGAGCAGGCGCCCGCCCGCGCCCCTCCCCCGCGCCGCGGGCAGCGTGTGGCCATGGCGAACACGCCGGCCCAGCCGGTGTCGGCGACCGCGCGGCCCACCGCCACCGTCGCGCCGCCGTCCAGCACCCGGGCGTACGCGGACGGGCCCGTGACCCGGTCGAGCAGGGCCCGGGCGCCGGCGGGGCCGCCGCCCGGGCCGTGGACGGCGTGCCAGACGTCGGACCACGCGCCGCCCGGGCGGTCGTCGACCCGTACCCGCAGCCCGTCGCCCGCCCGCTGCCGCCGCGACCTGCAGCGAGACCGGGTTCGCGCGGTGGTAGCCGCGGCCGGCCAGCAGGTCGTCGAGCCCGGCGGGGCACGCGGGCGGGGTGATCTGGAACCGTGCCGCCGCGCCGTGCCCGGCGTAGAACTCCTCGGCCCGCGCCACCCGCCGCGCCAGCTCCGCCCGGTCCACCCGGTCCGCGGGGCCGCCCGGCCCGTGCGGCAGCACCGAGGCCACCCACCAGGAGCTGCCGGGGTCGTACCGCAGCCACCAGCCGCCCTCGTACGCGACCTGCCGCGCGGGCAGGGCCCGCGCGGCCCGCTCCTGCAGGCCCCGGACGGCCCCGGGCGCGGCGGCGGGGGCGCCGCCGGGGGCCGCGGCGCACACGGCCGCCGCTCCGCGAGGAACGCGAGCACCCTCTCGGTGAGCAGCGCGGCGGCGGCCGGGTCGTACGACGGGAGGGTGGAGTCGGCGAAGTAGTGCTCGTCGCCGGGGTAGAGGAACAGCTCCCGGTCCGCGGCACCGGCCACCAGCTCGCGCGCCGCGTCGAGGTCGCCCTCGCCGGCGAAGAGGGGATCGTCGGCCTTGCCGTGCACCTGCACCGGTACGCCCTCGGGCCAGGCGGGGCCGAACTCGGCCACCGGGACGCAGGAGTAGAAGAGCAGCGCTCCCCGCGCTCCGGCGCGGGTCTGGGCCAGGCGCTGAGCGGGCAGCACGCCGAGCGAGAAGCCCGCGTACACGACCTCGGCGGGCAGCGCGTCGGCCGCACGGACACCGCGAGCGGCCACCTCGCCGAAGCCGATCCCGGCGACGTGCGCCATCCCCTCCTCCAGGGATCCGAAGGTGCGGCCCTCGAAGAGGTCGGGCGTGTGGACGGTGTGCCCCGCACGGCGCAGCTCGTCGGCGAAGGCGAGGACGCCGGGGGTGAGCCCCAGCGCATGGTGGAAGAGCACGGTCTCGGCCATGGTGACGCCTCCGCTCGCGGACGCGGATCGGATCTTCCGGGCACTCTAGATCGCCCGGAGGGCGCCGTTCAACGGATGTCCGCGGGGCGGCGGCGGTGTGCACCACGGCGGTGCCGGCGCAGCACCAGCAGGCCGCCGACGCCGGGGATGACCGACCGCGACCGGGTGCCGCGGGTGGTGTTCACCGGCGTCGTCGCCCAGGTGAGCGCGATGACCGTCAGGTAGGCGGTGCCGTGCAGGGGGCCGCCGAGCGAGGAGACGGCCTCGGTGTGCACGGTGAACAGGTTGACCAGCAGGGCCGCGAGCGTGACCAGCTCGACGGCGGCGGCGATCCGCAGGGCGCGCACGGTTCACGCCCCCGTGGTGGAGCCGGGGCGGACGATCATCAGCACGACGACGACCGCCCACAGCAGGTTGAAGACCCCGGTGAGCATGCCGAGCCGGGTCGCCGCCGGGCGCAGGCCGTCGTCCGCCGCGGCGGGGGCGTCGCCGGCCGTGCGGGCGAGGAGGCGCTGCTGGCCGGGCAGGATCGCGAGCGCGAGCAGGGCCGCGGCGCCGGCCGTCAGCGCGATCGAGGCGAGCAGCCAGGCGTCGGTCAGCACCCCGAGCTGGGCGCCGGTGGCCAGGCCGAAGGCGGGGACGGCGAGGCCCACGACCGCGTACGCGCGGCAGACGCGGTGCAGGAACGCGGCGGTCCCGCCGCGGTGCGCGGGGTCTGCGGCGGCCGACTCCCGCACGATCCGCGGGAAGACCGACGCCGCCACGGCGATCGGTCCGACGGCCAGGATCGCCGCCAGCACGTGTACGGACAGCAGGAACTTCGTCACCGCACCCTCCGAGAGTAGCTCACCTATATATTGGCTACCAATACATAGCACACCAACAACAGGAGGTAGGGTGGGCTTCCATGAGAGGCGATCCGGTACGCGGGCACCTGGACGGACTGCTGCTCGCCGCGCTCGAAGACGGCCCCCTGCACGGCTACGCGATCATCACCGCCGTGCAGCAGCGCAGCGCGGGCACGCTGGAGCTGCGTACGGGCACGGTCTACCCGGCCCTGAACCGGCTGGAGCGGGCGGGCCTGCTGCGCAGCAGCTGGGAGTCGGTGGGCGAGCGGCGGCGGCGCTGCTACGCGCTGACCGACGCGGGCCGGCGGGCCCTGGCCGACGAGCGCACCGCCTGGCGGGAGTTCACCAGCGCGATCGGCTCGGTCCTGGACCCGGCCCGGGCGCCGAGGCCGGCGACGTGACGGCCCGCGGCCCCCGCGCGCCCCGCGGCCCGGACAGCGGCGCCGATACCGGCACCGGCGCCGCGGGCGCGTCCGGTCCGGCTCCCGGCTCCCCGGCGCGTACCGCGGTCGACGACCACCTCGCCGCCCTGGACGCCGCGCTGTCCGGGCCCGCACGCGCCAAGTCCCGGATGCTCGCGGAGGTACGCGACGGGCTCGCCGACGCCGCCGTCGCGCACGCGGACGCCGGCGCGCCCACCCGGGCCGACGCGGCGGCCCGGGCGGTGCGCGACTTCGGCACCGTCGAGGAGGTCGGCCCCGCGTTCCAGCGGGAGCTGACCATCGTCCAAGCCCGGCAGACCGCCCGGATCGTCGCGCTGATCGTCCCGTTCCTGATGGCCTGCTGGTACCTGGCCGGGGTCACCGCCGACGACGCCGGCGGGCGGCTGCCCGCGCCCGTGCACGTGCTCGCGGCCAACCTCGGCGGTCTCGCCGCGCTGACCGCGCTGCTCGCCGCCGGGTCGCTGGCCGCCACCGGCGCCCTGTCCCGCCGGCTGGCCACCCCGCGGCGGCTGCCACTCGTGGTGGCCTGGACCGGCACCACCGCGGCCGTGGCGCTCGCGGTCAGCGCGCTCACGCTCAGCGCCGGCGCGGTGCTGGCGCAGGACTGGCCGGTCAGCGCGCTGGCCGGGGTGCTCACCCTGGTCGCGCACACCCGGCTGGCCGCCTCCGCCCGCGCCTGCCGCCGCTGCGCGCTGCTGGCCCGCTGACGCACCG
>NZ_BAAAPF010000220.1:0-12287 GCF_039531005.1 Streptomyces synnematoformans | reverse complement strand
CGCAGCCCCCGGCGCGGACCGGCACCTCGCCGGCGGCCAGAGCGCCGGGCCGGAGGACCACGCCGCGCCCCAGCACGGCGACCGCGGCCCCGCCGCGGAACGGCCCGCCGCCCCGTTCGCCGTCGCGCCCCGGGCCCCGTACGGCCTTCCCCGTACGCCCCCGGTCCCCGCCCCGGACCGGGCCGACGGCGACACCCTCCCCGTCTTCAGTCCCGCACCGGCTACGGAACGGGCCCCCCCCCCAGCTCCAGGCAGCTGACACCCACCCCTTTTCACCCACCCGGCGCGGCCTCCCGTGCACGCGGGCCGCCGCGCCATGCCTGGCTGGAGCAAACCCTGTGACACGCGCTACCCGCGTGCGGGCCGTGCTGGCCCTCGCCGTCATCGCCCTGTCCGTCATCGTCGCCGTCGCCGTGCCCGTACGCCTGGGACTCGACCTGCGCGGCGGCACGCAGATCGTCCTGGAGGCCCGCGACTCGGCCACCGTCGAAGCCGGCGCGGACACCACCGACCACACCCTCGAAGTGCTGCGGAACCGCGTCGACGCCCTCGGGGTCGCCGAGCCGAACCTGACCCGCTCCGGCGAGAAGCGGATCATCGTGGAGCTGCCCGGCGTCGAGGACCCCCGCGAGGCGGCCGGCGTCCTCGGCCGCACCGCCCAGCTCACCTTCCACCCGGTCCTCGGCACCGCCGAGGAGAACCAGAAGCAGAAGCAGAACCAGCAGCAGAACCAGCAGCAGGAGCGCGGCGGCGGCAGGGTACTCCCCGACGAGACCGGGCGGCCGCTGCGCCTCGGCCCCGCCGCGCTCACCGGCGCCGACGTCGCGGAAGCCGAGGCGCTCTTCGACACGCGGCAGGCCCGCGGCTGGTTCGTCACCGTCGGCTTCGACGGCGGGGGCGGCACGGAGTGGGCCGGGCTGACCGGGGCCGCCGCGTGCGCGCCGCCCGGCGACCCGGCGCGGCGCGTCGCCATCGTCCTGGACGGCAAGGTCATCTCCTCGCCGCAGGTCGACCCGGGCGTCGGCTGCCGGACCGGCATCACCGGCGGATCCACCCAGATCACCGGCGACTTCGACCGCGACGCGGCGCGCGAGCTGGCCCTGCTCGTCAACGGCGGCGCGCTGCCCGTACCGCTGGAGACCGTCGAGCAGCGCACCGTCGGCCCGACCCTCGGCGCCGAGGCCGTCTCCGCCAGCGCCCGGGCCGCCGTCATCGGCGCGGCGCTGACCTCGCTGTTCATCGTCGCCGTCTACCGGCTGCTCGGGCTCCTGGCCACCGTCGCCCTCGCCTGCTAC
Source organism: Streptomyces synnematoformans (assembly GCF_039531005.1). Lineage (NCBI taxonomy): Bacteria > Bacillati > Actinomycetota > Actinomycetes > Kitasatosporales > Streptomycetaceae > Streptomyces > Streptomyces synnematoformans. Next base: position 10,992 of record NZ_BAAAPF010000220.1, on the reverse strand, counting down.
GCGCTCGTCTCGTACGCCGCGCTGGCCGCCCTCGGCGCCACCCTGACGCTGCCCGGACTCGCCGGTTTCGTGCTGGCCGTCGGCATGGCCGTGGACGCGAACGTGCTGGTCTTCGAGCGGGCCCGGGAGGAGTACGCCGCCCGCCGGCGGCCCACCGTACGGAGCGCGCTGGCCGGCGGGTTCCGCAAGGCGGCGAGCGCGATCGCCGACTCGAACGTCACCACGCTCATCGCCGCCGGCCTGCTGTTCTTCCTGGCCTCCGGCCCGGTGCGGGGCTTCGGGGTCACGCTCGCCGTCGGCGTGCTGGCGTCGATGTTCAGCGCGCTGGTGGTCACCCGGGTGCTCGCCGAGTACGCCGCGAACCGGCGCGCCCTGCGGGTACGCCCCGGCCGCTCCGGGATCGCGGGCCACGGCCGGGTACGGGCCCGGCTGGCCCGGCGCAACCCGCGGCCGATGCGGCACTCGCGGCGCTGGCTCGCGGTCTCCGGCGTCGTCCTCGTCCTGGCCGGCAGCGGCATCGCGGTCCGCGGGCTGGACTTCGGCGTCGAGTTCACCGGCGGCCGGCTCATCGAGTACGCCACCGCCCGGCCCGTCGACGCCGACCGCGCCCGCGAGACGCTGGCCGACGCCGGGCTGCCGCGCGCCGTGGTGAACGCCGCCGGCGACGGCGGGCTGTCCGTACGCACCGAGAAGCTCTCCGACGACCGGGCCGCGGACGTCACCGCCGCGGTGGCCGAGCTGGGCGGCGGCGCGGAGAAGGTCCGCGACGAGATGATCGGGCCCAGCATCGGCGAGGAGCTGCGCACCGGGGCGCTCGTCGCGCTGGGCGTCGCCCTGGCGGCCCAGCTGGTCTACCTCGCCGTACGCTTCCGCTGGACGTACGCCGGCTCCGCGGTCGCGGCGCTGGTGCACGACGCGGTGATCCTCGTGGGCGTCTTCGCCTGGCTCGGCAAGCCGATCGACGGCGTGTTCCTCGCCGCCCTGCTCACGGTCATCGGCTACTCCGTGAACGACACCGTCGTCCTGTACGACCGCGTCCGCGAACTCGTCGCCGGCGACCGCGGCACACCGTTCCGGGCGGCGGCGGACACCGCGATCGTGCAGACCGTGCCGCGCACCGTGCACACGGGCATGGGCGCCGTCTTCATCCTCGCCACGCTGGCCGTGCTGGGCGGCGGCGCCCTCAGGGACTTCGCGCTGGCGCTCCTCGTCGGCATCGCGGCGGGCACGTACTCCACGGTCTTCACCGCCGCCCCGCTCGCCGTCGAACTCGACGCCCTGCGGAAGAGGTGACGCAACGGACGCCGCGGAACCGCGCACCCGCCCCCGCTCCGCACCCGGTGCCCGATGCGAGAATGGGAGCGGCGGACGGCGCGAGGAGGTCGCATGCGCATCGGCGAGCTGGCCGAGGCGACCGGTGTCAGCACCAGGTCCCTGCGGTACTACGAGGAACAAGGGCTCATACGCTCCCGGCGCACCCCCGGCGGGTGGCGCGACTTCGACGGCTCCATGGTCGAGCGGGTCGTCGTGATCCAGCACCTCTTCGCCGCCGGCCTCGGCAGCGCCACCGTCAACGAGCTGCTTCCCTGTCTGGAGGCGCCGCCCGAGGAGCGCAACGGCGTCATGGAGCGGCTGCTCGCCCAGGAGGCCGAGCGCCTCCGGGCGAAGCGCCGCGACATCGACCGCGAGCTGGCCACCCTGGAGGCACTCCGCGACGAGACGGCCCTGCCCGGCGGCGGGCGCCCGGGCCTCGCGGTGGGCCACGGGCGTCCCTAGCCGCCGGGAATTGGCGTCGCGGGCCGGGCGAACCGCGTGAACCTGGGATGTTCCGGCCCGCCGCGGCCGATCGATGGTGTCCGCATGACTTCCGCATCGGTGGCGAGCACGTGGACCTACGACGACTTCACCCGCGGCGCCCTCGACCCGGCCCGCTGGCAGCTCATGGAGATGCAGGGCGCCGGGGGCGCACGGCACCCGTACCGGGACAGGAACGCCCGGGTCAGCACCGGGGACGGGCGGCTGACGCTGACCGTCCACCCGTTCAGCCGCTTCCACGACACCGACCCCCGGCGCAACAACGCCAAGCAGATGTACCGGTCGGTGCGGCGGTTCGCCACGCCGGCGGCCGGGCGGCTGACGTTCGAGGTGGAGATGGCGGTGCGGACCTACGGGCAGATCCCGTACGACCTGCTCGACGCCTTCGGCACCGTCAACCTCTTCGACCTGGAGACCGGCGTCGTCATCAACGCCGCGGCGACCAACGACACGGTGTACGCGGTCGTCGAGCGGCTGGTGATCCCCGGCGTGAGCCGGCCCGGCGACCACTACATCCACCGCGTCGTCATGGACGTGCCCACGGAGCCCGGGCAGGCGCACCGCTACGCCGTCGGCTACCGGGCCGAGACCTCCGAGGTGGAGTGGTACGTGGACGGGCGGCTCGCGTACTGGGCGCGGGTGCCGGTGCCGGTGGCCGGGTTCCACGCGGGGATGGCCCTGTTCTCGGCCCGCGACCTCGCCCGTTACTCCCGCGCGGAGCGGGAGCACGGGCAGGGCGCGACCGGGTGGTGGGGACCGTGGCGGATCACGACGAGCGCCGCCTGAGCGGGGCGCGGGGATGCCGTTGACGCCGACGGGCCGGGGACAGCCGGTGGTGCACCGACCGTACCCCGGCCCCGCCGTCCGGCGTCATCCCGCGTTCACGGTGTTTTCCCCGGGCGCGGGGGTACGGCGACGGGGGCGGGCGGCGGCGTCGCAGGCGCCGCCGGGCCGGCCGGGTAGCGGCGGATCGCCAGCGCCGTCACCGCGTACGCGACCAGCCCCACCGCCGTCGCGGTGACGGCGACGGCGGTGCCGTCGGAGACGGCCAGCGCCGCCCCGCCGCCCGCGCCGGCCAGCGCGACGCCCACGTACAGCCCGCTGGTGTTCAGCGCCACCGCCTCGGTGCCGGCCTCGCCGGCCAGGTGCAGGATGCGGGTGTTCGTCGGCGGGGTGAAGCTCCACGCCGCGCATCCCCACAGCGCCAGGTTGAGGGCCACGAGCCACACCGGCGCGGTGCGGCCCGTGGCCCCGGTCGCGGCCAGCAGCGCGGTCGCGGCGACGACCCCGGCGATCGACGCGCGCAGCGTACGGTCCGGACCCCAGCGGTCCGTCAGCAGCGCGCCCGCGCCGGTGCCCGCCGCCCCGGCGACGCCGACCACGGCGATGAACAGGGCGAGGACGCCCCCGCCGCGGCCGGTCAGGTCCCGGGTCAGGGGCGCGACGTACGTGTACACCATCAGGCCGCTGCCGGCGCAGACCACGGTGCCCGTCGCGCAGAGCAGGACCGCGGGCCGGCCCAGGATCCGCAGCTGCCCCCGCACCCCGAGCTGCGGGGCGCCGGCCAGCCGGGGCAGCGCGGCGGAGCCGGCCGCCGCCACCAGGGCGGTGGCCGCCGCGACCGCCGCGAACGTCGAGCGCCAGCCGAAGGCGTCCCCCAGCAGCGTGCCGGCCGGCACGGCCGTGAACAGCGAGAGCGTCAGCCCCGCCGCGACCGTGCCGATGGCGCGCCCCATCCGCTCGGGCGCCGCCAGCCGGGCGGCCATGGCGAAGGCCGCGGGGGAGACGGTGGCCGCGATCAGCGCGGTCACCACCCGCGCCGCCAGCAGGGCCGGGTAGTTCGGGGCCAGCGCGGTGGCGACGTTGGCCACGGCGAAGGCCGCGAGGCCGCCGACGACCAGGGTCTTGCGGGGCAGCCGCGCGGTGGCCACGGCCAGCACCGGCGCGGCCACCGCGAAGGTGACCGAGAAGACCGTCACCAGCTGCCCGGCGGCGGCCTCGCTCACGTCCAGGTCGGCGGCGATGTCCGGCAGCACGCCCGCGATGACGAAGTCGTCCGTGCCGATGACGAAGGTGGCGAGCATCAGGCACAGCAGCCAGCCCGCGCCCCGCTCCGGCGGAGAAGAACTCACCTTGGAAGCCATGGCCGCACGCTAACGCCGCCGTGGTGGGGCACTTCCAGGGCGTTTCGACGCCATTCGGGGAAATCACCGGCGGCCGGGACCGGTCCGCGGGCCGGCCCGCGGGGCGGCCCGCGGTGCTGCGGACGCGGTAGCCGGCTGCCGCCGACGCAGACGTCGGCGGCGCCGGCTACCGCCGCGGTGGCAGCGCAAACCGGCCGCGTCTGCAGGACGACCGGCGACCCGTCCGGTTCGTACGCTGACGCCGCCAACCACCGTGCGACCGAAGGGGTCCCGATGTCCGTCCGTCACCTGTCCACCGCCGCCGCGGCCGCCGCGCTCGGCGTACTCGTGTGTGCGGCGCCGGCGGCCGCGCACGTGCCCGTCGCCGCCGACGACGACGGCTACGGGCGCGGCCCGGCCATGGTCGCGTCGATCCTGGGTCTGATCGGCGTGGTCCTCGGCGGCCACGCGCTGGCGGGCAAGCTCGGCGCCGGCCGCGGCGGGCAGCTGGCGGCCGTGGCCGCGTCGGTGGTCGGCCTCGTCGTCGGCGTGGTGGCGCTGGCCGGCTCCGACGACGTCGGCTCCGGCTCCGGCCGGGGCGGTGCGATCGTCGCCCTGGTCCTCGGGGTGGCCGGGCTGGCGCTCGGCGCGCTGGCGCTGTCCCGCTCGCGGCGCGCGGTGTCGGCGTAGGGCCCGGCCGCCGCGGTAGCCGGGCGGCTCCGGTGGACGCGTACACCGGAGCCGCCGCCGGCTGTCAAGCCGGTGCTCAACTGACCAGGCTCCGATGGGCAGCGGGCAGGCTCCGCCCTACCGTACGAGGGTCCACCACCGCCCGCGCCGGAACAGGAGGCAGCGCCATGACCGCGACCGCCCCCCAGTCCTCCCCGTCCCCGTCGTCGCCCCTGACCGCCTGGCTGGCGGCGCGGCCGGTGTGGCTCGTCGCCGTCCTGGCCGTCCTGGCCGCCGCCGTGGTGGCGGAGTCGTTCACGCTGCTCGCCCGCGGCGCCGGCGTCGAGATGACGGCGGCCGGAGTGGGAGAGGACGTGGCCACGGACATCGCGGTCGGCGCCGTCGCGCGGAGCGTCGTGCTGTGGTCGGTCGCCGGCATCGTGTTCGCCGTCCTCCTGGACGTCCTCGCCCGGCGGTCCGTGCGCGTGGCGCGGCGGCCGGCGCGCGTCTTCGCGGTGTGCGCGGGGACGTTCACGGTCCTGTCCCTGGCGGGCCCCGGCTTCGCCCCGCACACCGCGGACACCACCCAGGCCGTGCTGGTCGGCACGCACGTGCTCGCCGGCGCGGTCATCATCCCCGTCGTGGCGCGCCGGCTCTCCTACGTCTGACCCGGAGGGCCCGACGCCCCTGTTCCCGGCCGCCGCCTCCGCCGCTTTGACATGTACTTCAAGAGGAGTACCGCCGCCGCGGTAGTGCGGCCCGCAGAGTGCCTGCATCTGTACGTCGACCCCGGTGATCCCCCTCCCGAGGATGAGGGTGCACCGTACGAGACCCGAGGAGACGATGATGCCCACCGAGACCGCCCGCCCGGACGGCGCGCTGGCGGGACTGGCCCGGTTCTGTCACCGGCGCCGCCGCCTGGTACTGCTGGCCTGGATCGTCGGCGTGATCGCCGTGGCGGCCGCCGGCTTCGGACTCGGGGCCGACCCCGACAACGACTTCTCCGGCGGGGACAGCGGGTCCGCCCAGGCGCAGTCCCTGATGGAGAAGCACTTCCCCGAGGAGCAGGGCGACACCCTGACCCTCGCGATCAAGGCGGACGCGGGGGTCGACGACCCGGCCGTGCGGCAGCAGGTGGAGGAGGTCCTCGCCGACCTCTCCGACTCGCCGGTCACCGGCCCGGTCGTGTCGCCGTACGACAACGACCAGTTGGTCACCGAGGACCGCCGCATCGCCCGTACGACCATCCCGCTCACCGACAAGGAGGCGACGAAGGACGAGGTCAAGCCGCTGGTGACCACCGTCAAGGACGCCTCGGGCGACGGCGTGACGATGGGGCTGGGCGGCGACAAGGCGGAGAAGGCCGAGACGCCCGCGCAGGGCCCCGCCGAGAGCGTGGGCGTGCTGGCGGCCGCGGTCATCCTGTTCGTCGCCTTCGGCTCGCTGGTGGCGATGGGTCTGCCGATCGTCACCGCGCTGATGGCGATCCTCGGCGGCATCGCCCTCATGAAGCTCGTCGGGCACATCGTGCCCGCGCCGGACTTCACCGTGCTGGTCTCCGCGCTCATCGGTCTCGGCGTCGGCATCGACTACGCGCTGTTCATCGTGACCCGCTACAAGGAGAAGCTGGAGAGCGGACAGAGTCCCGAGGACGCCACCGTCGGCGCCCTCACGACCGCCGGCCGGGCGGTGCTGTTCGCCGGCACGACCGTGGTGATCGCGCTGCTGGGCCTGGTCACCATGGGGCAGCGGCTGATGACCGGCGTCGCCGTCGCCGCGTCGGTGACGGTGCTGGTGACGATGGTCGCCGCGGTGACCCTGGTGCCCGCGTTCCTGGGCTTCGCCGGGCACCGGATCCACTCGCTGCGGCTGCCCCGCCGCACGGCCCGCGGCGCCGACGCGCCGTCCGCCGAGCGCCGCACGCCCGCGGAGCGCTGGGCCGGCGTGGTGCCGCGCCGGCTGCTGGCCGCCGCGGCGGGGGCCGTCACGGGGCTGCTGGTGCTCGCCGCGCCGGCGCTGTCGATGCGGCTCAGCCTGCCGGACGCCAGCGTGCAGCCGCACGACCGGAGCAGCTACACCTCGTACGAGATCGTCTCCGAGGGCTTCGGCCCCGGCTACGGCGCACCGCTGATCTTCGCCGCGGAGCTGGACTCCGCCGGCGGCGACCTGGCCCCGGCCGCCGACGCGGTCGCGGGCACCGACGGCATCGCCCACGTCACCCGGCCGCGGGTCAGCGAGGACGGCGAGGCCGCCACCTTCATGGCGTTCCCGGAGACCGGCTACCAGGACGAGAAGACCGCGGACCTGGTGCACGAACTCCGCGACGACGTGCTGCCGCAGTCGCCCGGCGGCGACTCCGTCCGGCTCGGCGGCCCGAACGCCGGCGCGATCGACTTCGCCGACGAGACCAGCTCGCGGCTGCCGTTCATGATCGCGGTCGTCATCGTGCTCTCGCTGGTGCTGCTGGTGGCGCTGGTGCGGTCGGTCACCATCGCGCTGCAGGCCGCGGTGATGAACCTGCTGTCGATCGGCGCCGCGTACGGCGTGCTGGTCGCGGTGGTGCAGTGGGGCTGGCTCGGCTCGGCCCTCGGCTTCCCGACCGACATGCCGATCACGACCTGGGTGCCGATGATGATGTTCCCGGTGCTGTTCGGCCTGTCGATGGACTACGAGGTCTTCCTGATCTCGCGGGTCCGCGAGGAGTACGAGCGCACCGGCGACACCAGGACGGCCGTCACCCGCGGGCTGGCGCGGACCGCCAAGGTCATCACCGCCGCCGCGGCCATCATGATCGCCGTCTTCACCACCTCCCTGCTCGGCCACGACGTGTCGGTCAAGCAGATCGGACTGGGCATGGCCGTGGCGGTGTTCATCGACGCCACCGTCATCCGCATGGTCCTCGTGCCCGCGGTGATGGAGCTGTGCGGCAAGAGCAACTGGTGGATGCCCGGCCGCCGGGCACCGGAGAAGACCTCGCCGCCGCCGGCCGAGGTCGGAGAAGAGGCCCGGGTCTGACCCTTTCCCGGGCCTGCGGGCGGGGAATCCCGGAACCGGGATTCCCCGCTTCGGCATGACTTTCTTCCTGTAATTCCGCACTGCTGTTCCCCCGGAAAACCGGGACCCTGGTCAATTGTAGGTAAAGGCTGTGCCATGACAAGGGAAATAGGTCAACCCCGGATTTTCGCACGCCAACTCGACGCCAAGTCGTGGCCAAGGTCCCAGGTCGAAAATCGAGTTGATAGTGACGCCAGGGGAGGGTTCAGTAACGAGTGAGCAGGTTCCGGGATAAACCTGGGGATAGTCAGGGGAAATATGACAACGTGGTCAGAGAAGGGGACGCGGAACCCGGAGACGATACTCGATCACGCCGGTCCTTCCGGGCGCCCGCTGCCGAAGCCGGTGCGTGCAGAGGCCAACGAGGAGTTCCTGCGCGAGCTTCTCGGCGGGGACCCGGACGACGAGCTGCGGGGTCTCGCGGCAGCGGCCGGCGAGAACTCCCGGCTGCTCGCAGAGCTGGCGAACAGGCTGGTCGACGAGGATATGGTGGCGCAGAGTGAAGGAACTGTCAGGCTGACGCAGTCGCGCACTCCGCGCGCTGTGCTGGCGTTCGTCCGGCTCCGCCTCGGCGAGCTGAGCGCGGACTGCCAGGAGTTGTTGAAGATTGCCGCACTCCAGGGGAGATCGTTCCTCCTGGAGGACGTCTCCAGGATGCTGAACAAGCCCCTGGCCACGCTGCTCGCGCCGCTGGACGAAGCGATGAGCGCGGGTTTCGTGGAGGCGACGGAGCGTCAATTCGTATTCCGTAGCGACTTCTTGATGCGCGGGGCTGTCGCGGCCATTCCGGCCCCTGCCCGCGGGGCGCTGCAGCGCGAGGCGCTGAGCCATTCCCGGAGAAGTCCGGAGGAAACCGACCCGGGGTCGTGGGCGGCCGCGCCGCCGGCCCAGCGGTTCGCCGTGGTAGCGGAGGGCGACGGCGGCCCGTATTCGCGTGCCCATGGGCTGATCATGAAGGGAAAGGTGGTCGTAGGAACGGATATCGCCCGGCGCGCGCTGGCCGACCCGGCGGTTTCCGGTGACGACCGGCTCGACGCCGAGGCGGCGGTGCTCCTCGGGGGCCTGTTGCTGGGCAGGGACGAGGAGGCCGGGACGCGGGCCCGGGAGATCCTGCGGGAGCGCCGGGACGAGCCGGACGACATCGCCGCGATGATGGCGATGACCGTGCTGTCGGACCTGAGCTGGCGGGCCGGCGAACTGGGCGAGGGCGTCAGGCTGGGCCGGGCGGTGGCACGGTACGCCGGCGCCGCCGACCCCCTGTGGCGGCTGCACTTCCAGCTCGGACTGGCCGCCAAGCTCGCCGACCTGCGCGAGTTCGACGAGGCCGACGCGCTCGTCGACGAGGCGGAGGCGGGCCTGTACGGGCTGTCCACCGACGTCTGGCACGCGGCTCCGGCCGCGGCGCGGGCCCGGAGGTTCCTGTCGGCGGGCCGGTTCCGGGACGCCCGCCGGCACGCGGAGCTGGTGACCGCGGCGACGGAGCAGAACTCCGTCCCCACGCTCCTGCCGCTCGCGTACGCCGTGCTCGCCACCGTGTCCCTCTACACCGGGGACCTGCCCGGCGCGACCGAGCACTTCCAGCAGGCGCAGCGCGAGCTGGCCCGCGACGGGGGGATCCGGCGCTCGCCGCGGTACGCCTGGACCGAGGTGCGGATCGCGGTCAGAGCGGAGGGGCCCCGCGCGGGCGTCGCCCTGCTGACCGGGAAGTACGACCGGCTGCCCGCGGACCGGTGGCTGTACGTCGCGGACCCGGCCGCCGCCGCGTTCTTCGTCCGCCTCGCGCTCGACACCGGCGACCCCGGTCTGCAGCGGACCGTGCTCGACACCGTCAACGGCCTCGCCGAGGACAACCCCGGCATCTCCGCCGTGGGCCTCGGCGCACTGCACGCCAACGCCGTCGCCGAGCGCGATCCTTCGGGACTGGCGCACGTCGTCGCGCAGTCGCCCGACACCCTCTCGGTCGCCCTGGCGACCGAGGAACTCGCCAAGGTGCACGCCGGCCAGGGCTCGCCCCGCCGGCCGCGCGTCGTGCCGGCCCCGGCCGACCCCGTCGCGGCGGCCGGCGACGGCACCCACGCGCACCGGCACGGCGGCTGCTGGTCCGTACTGTCCGACATGGAGCGGCGCATCGCCTACCTGGTGAGCGTCGGGATGACGAACCGGCAGATCGCCCGGCGCGTCCACCTGTCCGCGCACACCGTGAACTACCACCTGAGGAAGATCTACAAGAAGCTCGGCATCGGCACGCGCGTCGAACTCGCCCGCGAGGCCGCGATGTACTCCGGCTCCGCCGCCATCTACTCGATCGGCGACGACACCGGGGGCTCCGGACCGGCGGCGGCGAGCTGACGGGGGGCGGTCGCGCCGCCCGGCGCGACCGCCTCGTGCGCGAGGAACTGCTTGGTCAGCTCGACGCGGCTGTTGATGTCGAGCTTGGCGAAGACCCGCCGCAGATGGCTGTCGACGGTATGGGGCGACAGGAAGAGCATGCCCGCCGCTTCCCTGTTGGTCCTGCCGTCGACGATCGCCCGGACCACCCGCAGCTCGGCACCCGTCAGGCTCTCCCAGCCCGACCTGGGCCGGTGGGCGCCCAGCGGGCGCGGGTGCGGCGCGCCGAGGCGGCGCAGCTTGCGCTGCACCCGGGCCGTGTCGCGCTGCGCGCCGCAGTCCAGGTACAGCTCCGCGGCAGCCGCGAGGAGCTGCGCGGCCCCCTCCTTGCGGTGGGCCGCCAGCTCGTGGCGGGCCGCGTCCTCCAGCGCGCCGCCCGCCGCCAGCGGGCGTCCGGCGAGCCGGTACAGCTCGGCGGCCCGCCGGAGCCCGTCCAGGTCGTCGCGCAGTACGCCGTCGGCGTGCGCGGCGGCGGCGGTCAGGGACGTGACGTCCGGGTTCCGCTCGGCGAGCCGCCGGGCGAAGCCGGCCGCCTGCCCGGCCTCCGCGCCGAGGTTCATCTGCCCCGCGAGCCGTACGAGCGTCGCCGCCGCGGCCGGCGCCTCGGCGAACAGCAGCGGGTCGGGCTCGGCGCCGTCCTCGGCGTCGAGCACCGAACGGACCGTCATCGCCGCCCGCCCGCTGGCCGCGTGGAACCCGGCCAGCGCCCAGTCCAGCCGCGGCTTCACGGCCGCCGCGGCGGGGCCGGCCGGCCGCTCCGCCATCCGCAGCTGCTGGCTGGCGGTGGCGAGGTCGCCGCAGTGCAGGGCGATCCGGGCCAGCACGAGCCGCGCGGGCAGCAGGTCCTCCGGCTCCGTCCGGTCCGCCAGGCCCAGCGCCGTCTCCGCCGCGCCCCGCAGCACCTCCCGCCGCCCCACCCGGCCGCCGCGCAGCCCCCGCACCA